>CAYFQZ010000070.1:0-9268 GCA_964345305.1 uncultured Ignavibacteria bacterium
AGGTTGAATATGCGCTCAGATCCCGAGAGTTACCCATCTGGGAACGGAGAGCTGGTAAATCAGGTTACCAAGGCACCTGACAAATGGAAATTCAAGGAGCATAAATCTTCTTACCCAAAAAGTTACCTATAGCGTAATTATGAAGCGGTCTGGTTTCAATGTCACTTGCCGGTAGATTAATCCTTGTAAAGGTTGGGTTTTGATGGAATCATATAGAACTGCCATAATGTTTTCTTTTTTCATGTTCTTGCTCATCGGTTGTTCGTTTGGTATTAAATCATATAAGGAAATGGGTGATTTGTTTACAGCTAATGAGCAAGATGTGGTGATAACGCTCGAACGCACTGTGTGTTTGGGACCTTGTCCCAGTTATCGATTGGCAGTCTACGGTGATGGAACTGTCATCTATGAGGGCAGAGAATATGTGAAAAAACGAAAAAGAATCATAAGCAAAATCAGCAAAGAGAAAGTAGCAGAACTAATACAAGCATTTGAAAAGATAGATCATTTGAATTATCCGAATGGAAAAGAATTGTACAAGAACTGCGAAGTGTATGCAACGGACAATCCAACTGTAATAACCTCTCTTAGGATTAATGACAGATACAAACGCATTGAGTACTATCATGGATATTATAGACTAGACGGAGAAGAGTTAACGTTACCCTCTGAATTGAAAGTGTTAAGAGATTTAGAGGATAAGATTGATTTGATTGTGAATACTAAGCAATGGACAGAATAAGCCGGTTGCCTGCCGAGTGTCTTTTTCCTGTCTCCTTCAGACGACATAAACTCCAAGACAGTGACGGACGCTCAGTCCATCACCATAGGATCTGTGTCATAGAAGAAGCATCAGTGATAAATGCAGAGCTCTTTGCGATAGACTGAGGACTTCTGACCACAGACGCAGTTAACCATGTGTGGTGGACTGTGGTCGGTGGACGGCGGACCGCTTAAGGCGGTCAACGGATGAAACGCCCAGACGCCCATACGGGCCCGTCTGGGGGCGTCCGTATGGACGGATTGAACGGATGAGAGGATTTGCGGCGGACCGCGCATGGCCGACAGTGGAGGTACCGACGGACGCCCCACAGCTCGGCGTAGGATAGTCGCCGACTGGACAAGACAAATCGGCCAGGCAAGACCTGGCCGATTCTTTAGCATTTCTTCTGACTATCTTCCTGCCTACAACAAAGATCTCGGATTACATTCCCTTACCCTTCTTCAGGTTCTCCAATTGTTCCGGAGTCAACAATGCCTTGGCCTGCCTGAAAGCCTTAATGTGCGAGAGCTTCATGCCTGTTTTCAGCTTCGCCACAGAGTTTAGCTTAGCCTCTATGTCCTTGAGGCTGGCGTTCTCGTCGTGCATTACGCTTTTCAGCTCCAGCTCGGCTATCTTCAGGTCAGCCTCGGCTTTGAAGTTGCCCTTCAGGAAGTCCATCCTGATCGCCTTCAGGTCCTTCACCTGCTTGTCGGTCAGCTCCAGCTCCTTTTTGCAGCAGATGAAGAAGTCCTTCTGGCAGCAACCCATCTTGTCCCCGCAGCCCTTCATTCCCCCACAACCCATCATCCCCCCGCACATTCCCATCCCGTGACCCATCTGACAACATCCCATCTGGTGCATCATGCCCGAGCCCATCCCGCAGCATCCCATCTGATGCATCATTCCCCCACAGGACTTGGCGCCCATCTTGTGGGACATTGGCTCCTCGCCCATCATCTTGATCTCTTTCTTGAAGACCTTTTCCGTCTCCATCTGGGCGAAGGACCAGGCGAAGGCCAGAAGCACCAGGACGAGGATGACACCTCCTGCCAAACCAAGCTTCCTCATAAATCACCTCCTTCAAGTTTGAGGCCTCTATATACACTATAATACGGATTTAACTCGCGTCGATTGTAGCAAGTCACGTTCTCCGCGTGGAGTTTGGCCAGATGCCACAGCTTCTCAGTCTCGCCCGTGAAACCCACCGATGCAGAAACCGTAGAAGAATACTAGAGATGGACTGTAATCAAAGGTAACGTTGAAACAGAGGAGATTTCACAATGTCTTTACTCAAAACAGTAGCAGCCATTTCCGTGATCAGTTTTCCCATTTGTGTAGCAGGACAGACCTTGCCGATCGCCCAAGCGGCGGAATCCGCAGGCCGATCTTCTTCAGAATCCCTTCGAGGTAAACATGGCATTGAACTGACCATGGGGCTTCTCAGCGGGGTCAGTTCGACCACTGAAGTGTATCCGGGTGACGTAAGGACGAAGAGCGAGGCGAATGGGCTGATTGGATCTATCGGCTATACCTACTGGCTTGAAGACGATTGGGCCATCAGTGTCAGTACAGGGGTCGTAGATGCAGACGCTACGGTATCGGCAGGTGGTGGCGGCACTTATGTTGAATCTGCCGCAGTCATCCCCATATTGTTCGGGGTGAAGCACCAGCCCTCTCGACTCATCGACAGTGACGTGGTTCGACCCTATTTATCTGCCTCTGTCGGACCTTACCTTGGATTTGCCTCGAATGTCTGGACAGGGACGGCCACATCGGTGGAGTCTCGTGCGGAAACAGCCCTGGGCTCGCGCGTTGCCGCGGGCGTAGACCTTTCACTCAGCAGATGGTTCAGGCTGGGTATCGGGGGCGGCTATCATTTCGTCACCGATTTTGAAAATCGAATCGGGTCGGAGAAGAACCACAGCAGCCCCGAGTTTTCCATCTCTTTCGGAATCGTCTTTGGCAAAGGAAGAAAATGACGCCGGACGTGCCAACAACAGCATCCGAGAGAGCTTTAGAGTTGCGCCAGGAGCTACCCGTGTGCCCCACCGGCTGCGGCGGGCTGAGGATAGTGATTGCATCAGAAGCCACTTCTGCGGCCTGACTCTCCCTGTGCAATCAGGTATCACAGAACAAAACAAATCGGCCGGGCAAAACCCGGCCGATATCATGACACTTCTTTGAACTAACGCTTGCCCACAGGCAAGATACGGTCCTACTTCTTCTCACACATCTTCTTCAGCTTGTTCACCTGTTCTGGAGTGAGCAGCGCCTTGGCGCTCCGGCAGGATCTAATGCAGGAGAGCTTCATATCAGTCTCTATCTTGGCCACAGCCTTCAGTCTGGCCTCTACATCCTTGAGGCTGGCCTTCTCGTCCTGCATCACGCTGTTCAGTTCCAGCTGGGCTATCTTCAGGCTAGCCTCGGCCTCGATGCTGCCTCGCGTGAAGTTCATCTTGATAGACCTGAACTCCTCCACCTGCTCACCAGTCAACTCTAGTTCCTTCTGGCAGCAGATGAAGAAATCCTCTTGGCCGCAGCCCATCATACCGCCACACATACCCATCCCACAACTCATCTGGCCGCAGCCCATCACGCCGTAACACGTCCCTATCCCACAAGACATCGGGCCACATCCCATCTGGTGCATCATGCCCGAACCCATGCCGCAGCTTCCTTCGTGATGCATCATACCTCCACCCATAGGGCCGCATCCCATTTGATGCATCATCTCCCCGCAGCGTTGCCCAAATCCTTCCTGGTGCATCATATCGTCGCCCATCACCTTGATCACCTTCTTGCAACCCTTCCCCATGTCCATCTGGGCGAAAGACCAGGTGAAGACCAGAAGCACCAAGAGGAAAACCACTCCTCCTGCTAAACCAAGCTTCCTCATAAATCACCTCCTTTAAGTTTGAGGACCCATATAGATACTGATACGGATTTAACTTGCATCGATTGTAGGAAACCCGGGCGCTTAGCAAACTTTAGCGAGGCACCCTGTTTTCTGCAGAATGCAGGGTCTTGCTCGCCTCTAAGGGCATAGCTCTGCGGATGCGACCTGACAGCCGAACATCGGTTATTGGGAACGATACTTGCAGGGTCAATAGGAGATTGCCACGCTCCCTGGTCGCTCGCTAGGACGATCCTATGCGTTCCGCAGACGCATCACCGCGCAAGCAGCTCTTCGATTTTTCGTGCGACCGTCCCTGCGGCGCCGTCGTAATTGGCCATCACCGCGACCGTATAGCCGCTGTCTAGGTACATGTCCAGCTTGGCGTTGATGCCCGGCGCTCCGCCGCCGTGTCCCACGATGCGGTGGCCGTTTACGTTTCGATCCTGGAAAAGATAGGCATACATGCTTTCAGGACCCATCTGCACTTTGCCAGTGGCGAGTGTGTCGAAGGACTCCTTGCTGATGAGCTTGTTGCTGCGTAAGGCAATGTCGAATTTCAACAGATCCTCAACAGTGGAAAATCCGCCGCCGGCTGGGCCACCCTTGGCAACGTGCAGGAAAAGGTTATTGCGCCAGCCCCCGTCGGAGACGGGTTTGCCGTCACAGCCCATTTTAGTGTAGCCGATGGCCAGATTCGGCACCGGCGTGTCCATCTCATAGCAGTCAGTGTTGATCATTCCGGCGGGCTGGTGAACGTGCTCCCTGACATACTCGAAGTAATCCTGCCCGGTGACCTTTTCGATGATCATGCCCAGGACGATGGGGCCGGAATTGCTGTAATGGAAATCAGTCCCCGGCTCAAAGAGCAAACTGTCGTCGAAGATCAACTCAGCCATTTGGCCGACGGTCTTGATTTCCCACCAGTGGGCGTCAAACACCTCGTCCCAGTAATCCTGCATTCCCGAAGTGTGAGTCAACAGATGGTGGATCGTGACCTTTTCGGCTATCTCGGGACGCGGCAGGTCAGGCAGATATTTGCCTACGGGGTCGGTGAGAGAGACTTTCCCCTGTTCCAGCAGCTGCATGATAGCCACACCGGTGAACATTTTGTTCATCGATCCTAAGTTGAACTTAGTGTCCAGGTGGTTGGGGATGTTATATCGCTTGCTGGCTAATCCGTGCACGCGGGTGTAGAACGGCTTTCCGTCTTTGGCGATCAGGACCGTTCCGGAGAAGCGGTCTTTGGATACCAAGTTTTCCAGGTAGCGATCGAGAAAAGCAGCGATCTGGTCCTGCGTCAGATCACCCTCGGGCGCTTCAAATCCCGGCTCCTCGCCTGGTCGGACGGAGAGCATATCCAGCTTGTGCGGAGGAAGAGTATCCGCCTGCAGCTTCAGCACCAGCCATTCGAAAGGGCTGCTGGGTTTCTCAGACTTCATCAGACAGGAGACGGAATAATCACTCGAGTCGTCAATTCGATAAAGAATCGGTTCGCCCACGTCGGAGTAAACCTGTTTAAACATGTTCAAGCGGTTTTCAAACGTACCTTCGCGCTCCTTCCAGTGATTCTGGATGAAATCCGTCCATTGCCCTTCGTCGCCCGAGTTAAACGCCTCCAAAAGGCGGACTAACAACTTTCCGGCAGGTGTATCCGGTATCTCGGGCGGCGACTGCTGAGCCCAGAGGGGAATAGTGAAGGTACAGACAAAGACAAACAGAGCGATCTTGAAGCAAAGCGAATTACGCATAGGTCCTCCTCATGATTGCAGAGGTTGGGAGCTTGAGCCGGTGTGTCGCATTCCTATTCTAATTCCTACGCAAACTTAGAGGATAGTGTTTTCGGCGTTGTGATGTCCCGCGGTAACGTCCCTCTCGCGTCGCGTGTGTGGAATCACCAGGGAAGCGTCAAGGTGGACAGCGCAAGCGACACGTCCTGACTCATCCTGCAAGCCTGTCTTTCTGTTCAGATCAGGATTCCCGTCAGTTTTCCCCTCCAGCTCGATGATCCAGAGATCCGAATTGCCGCTGCGCCTGGAGGTAAAGACTATCTTGCGCCCGTCGGGAGACCAGTTGGGCCAACTATTCTCCGACTCTGAGGTCAGGCGCTGAGGCTCTCCGCCTTCAACCGACATGATCCAGATGTCGTCATTGCCGCTCCTGTCCGAGGTGAAGGCGATCATGGAACCGTCAGGAGACCAGCAGGCGTGATCGTCTCGTCCCTTATATTTGGTCAACTGCTTGGCTTTGCCATCCCTAGGAGAGATTATCCAAATGTCCTTATTACCGCTCCTATCAGATGTGATTGCCAGCCTGGATCCATCAGGTGACCATACAGGGTGATAATCTGTAGCAGAATCCGTGGTGACCTGCTTAGGCTTTCCTCCTGCAACCGGGATAAGCCAGATATCTATATTCCCGCTTCGAAACGAAGCAAACGCGATCAAGGAATCATTCGGAGACCATGACGGATGAAAAGCAGGGCTCAACCCTTGGGTGATCTCTTGTGGCTTTTCGCCTCCTAAGGTCATGATCCAGAGGCTTAGTGGCGTGTGTTCAGATCTGTTTGCGTCAAAAACAATCCGGGTCCCATCCGGAGACCAGGAGATATGATGGTCCCCCGAAAGACCGGTCTCCACAGGAGTGAGGGAGTCACCCTCCGGGGTTATGAGCCAGAGGCCGGCTTTCCCGCCTCTCTGAGAGGTGAAGAGTATCTTGGATCCATCCGGTGACCACTTGGCATGATAGTCGGCGGCGGGGTCCGTGGTGATCTGGACCGGCTGCGCCGTAAGGTCAGCGGTCAGCACAAGACTGATCATAACGCTAGCAAGCAGTGCCGTACCCCCGCGCCTGACATTCTTCATTCTGGTTCTCCTTTTACGAAGTCGGAATCATCACACCGTGGCCAAGTGATTGGCACTATTTATGGTACTTGCTCGTGAGCGAAAAGGTTCCTTGTTTCTCCTCATCGGCACTTAGAGCCCTCCAGTTCCGTCAGGTCTCGCCCCGCACGGGTGTGACTTGACGGCACGATGCATATCTTCAGGCATGACCCTCGTATTAGCCTTTCCCTAGTTGCTCAAGGCCAAAACTCGGAACTATCTTTTGTGTTGATCGTACAAGATATCTGAATAACACGTTCAATGCAGCATAATCTCCAGGAGGTAACTATGAGAAGAGTGCTATCAGTCTCTTCACTGATCGCCGTTCTTTTCGTCGTCCCCGCACTCCGGGTGCATGGTGAAACCGTTGCCTTGACCGGAGGAACCATCATAGACCTTTCGGACTTCGGAAGATCCAACTCAGACATAGAGGATGGAGTCGTCCTAATAGACGGCGAGGAGATAGTTGCGGTAGGAAGGGCAAGCGAGGTGAAGATAGCCCCGGATGCCAATATCGTAGATGTCAAGGGAAAATACATTCTGCCCGGACTGATCGACGGCTATGCCGCGCTGGACAATCAGGCCTATGCCAATGCTTACCTTTACATGGGGGTGACTTCCATTGTAGGATGCTACGGCTACAAAAGGCATCCGTTGTTTGAAGAAGCCGATCCTTCTCCCACCATTTATCTGTATGGTGACGTGGCTCATCACGAGATGACCACGGAGGAGATGCTGGCCAAGATTGATGAGTGCGCCCAAAGGGGGGTAAAGTTTCTGAATTTGATGTACGGGCTGAAGCCGGAACAGCTCGAACCGGCGGTCAAGAGGACTCACCAGCTGGGTATGGTAGCCATTGGCGAGTTCGTTCGAGTCTCCTATAAGGATGCCGTCAAGTGCGGCGTAGATGCCTTTATCCACAATAACCGCTACGACATAGAGCTGGCTCCTCCGGACATGAGAATAAGGGTGGCAGAACAGCCTTTTGGGCATGGCAGGGGGGAATACATGAAATGGCTTCAGGAGCTTGATCCGGAAGATGAGGTCGTACGCGAATATGCCAAGGCTCTGGGTTCCGGCTCGATGGCTCTCATGCCCACGCTGAGCGTGATCGCCATAGACTATCCTCTTCTGGAAAACCCATGGGAGGAGCCTGTCGCCGCTATTCTGGATTCTGGAGATATGCACAACCCCGTGGATAAGTCCACCGGAAAACATTACCCGCCCGAGCTGTTGTCAAAGGTTGCCAAGGCGGTGGACAACTTCATAGCGATAGAAAAACAATACTACAAGGCAGGAGCCAGGTATCTGGCGGGCAGCGGAAACGACATAAACGGCACCATGCCGGGCATATCCTTGCATCAGGAGCTGTACTTCCTTACCAGGATCGGCCTGAGCGAGCGGGAGGCCCTGGCCGCAGCCACCAGCAACTTTGCCGAGATATTCAAGTGGAAAGAGGTGGGACAGATAAAACCCGGCTGCAGGGCCGATATCATCGTCACCGACCAAAGTCCACTAAAAGACTTAAAGAATCTCAAGCAGATCTCCATGGTCATGTTGAGGGGGAAGCTAATCGACAGGAGCGAACTTCTAAAGATAGGATAGCCGGAATTGGCAGTGGCTAGACGGCGTCAGTTTTCATCTAGCGAACAGGCAAAGGAGGTTATCATGCAATTCAGATTTGTGCATCTCTTGATTCTTTTGGCATTCACGCTGGCGACATTGGGGTCATCTGCGGCTGAGGAGAAAAGTGGCGTTATCAGTTCTGAGTCTGGCGAGGAGCAGCCAGCCAGGCGGCCGGGATTGGGAAACCCGAATGTCCATTACGTTACCGCAGATGTTTATGCGATCACAGGTCTGTACCATCCGGCGGGCGAGGAGACAGGGGTAAGTGCAGGTATCATCTTCACCACTAACAGCATCATATTCATCGATGCCGGCATGAGCGTGGCCGCCGGCGAGTATTTGTGGAAGCTGGCCGAGGAAAGGATGAGAGGTGACGAGGATCTGTACCTGATCCTTACTCACAGACACTCCGATCACGTGTTCGGGATGCGTGTGATGGAGGAAGGCGGAGCGCTGGTGATTGCACATCCCCTGGTAAAGGAGTTCTTCCAGGCTCGCGGTGACCGGTACAAGCAGTTCATCGTGCAGAAGATGGGGTGGGACCCGCTGGAGGGAGAAGCTATTCTTGGAGAAGTCGTGCTTTCCCCGCCCGATCGTGTGGTAGAACGAGACACCGTGCTGAATATCGATGACGATGAAGTCCATATTCTGGCCACTCCGGGTCACGGCTGGGATGAACTCTCGGTCTACCATCCGAGATCCAAGGTCTTATTTGCCGGAGACGCGATCTACGAAGGGATTCCCCCACATACTGCATTCGGTGGGCCTGAGGAATGGAAGGTCTGGGTCTCTCAGCTTGAGCGTTTGAAAGAGCTGGAGATCAATACCGTCGTTCCAGGACATGGGAAGCTGTGTGGCAAGAAGGAGATTGACCGGAATATCGCTTATCTGCAGCAACAGCTCGACGACAGGCACTGAGTTCGGGCTGACGTATTCCTGAGAAGAATGCGATCGGATGCCCCACTGCTTGCCGTGGCCTGAGATTGGTATGAACCGGCCACATGGGTAACATTATAGACCGAGGACATGGGTGACAGTTAACTTACGGCACCCAGACGGGCACGTCTGTGCTGACCAAGGAGGTGAAAGGTGCCGTGGAAAGAG
>CAYFQZ010000071.1:0-5257 GCA_964345305.1 uncultured Ignavibacteria bacterium
GATTTGTCAACCAAAAGCTCAGTTTAATTCTCAAGTGCCGACTACCATCGCCAGCTTTCGGACGAATCCCTTACCATTCTCTCTATGGACGAACCGGTTTGCCAACTTGCCGGTAAGAACCCGATTCAGCCAACCTGCACATTCAAAACCCTGCCTGGACAGACAGAATCGAAGCCTTTATTCTGTCTTTGTAAACGCGGAATCCAACAAGCCCCTTTTGGAAGAAGACTCCTATCTGCCGCCTCCTCCCATCTTAAACCATATGCGGACGTCTTTGTTCCGTCGTCTGCAGACAAGTTCGGATATCGCCAAGAAACTCGAGAAAGCGGCTTGGTTCCTCCGGTCAATCCTTCTCGGCTGCCGCCGTATCTGCAGGTGCTTCTGCCTTTTTCTCTTCCTTCTTCTCCTGCGGGGGAGGTATGGGAATTCCGCCCTTGATCAATGCCCTGGAATTCTCAAGAACCGGATATATTCCCTTCACGTCCGGCGTGACGAACTTCAGATGGTTCATGGGCCGGTACCAGGTACTGTCCATCACGAAATCCTGAAACTTCCCTTTCTTGGGAAGTGTGAAGTAGATCTTGGCCACGTCACCGTCCCCTTTTTCCAGAGGAGGTTTGGTTCCGGTCATATCGGCGATCAGCCCGATCAGCACCGCCTGGCGGACCGTGTCGATGCTTTGGGTCTGCAGTTCGAAGAACTGGGATCTGGTGTTCCAGAACTTGATCGAGTCGCACCTGACAGGGCTCTTGCCGTCGCCGTAAACAAAGGGCAGGGTCATGGCGGCCAGCTCTTCGTCGTTGAAAACGGACACGTGCGCAACTGCCTGGTTGGTCTTTTCGTCCTGAACTACCACTATGCGGCACGTGTCCGGCTTGCCGAAATCATCTCTCTGGGCAAAGGCGAAAGCTGAAAAAAGAGTCATCCACGCGAAGGTAAGGGCAAAGACAAAGGCAGGGTGGATGAGACGGCGGCTGTCTCTCATCATCTCCTCCATATTTGAGGGGTTAGAAGGGTTGGCATCAAGTTCTCGAATTCTTTGAGCATATACCGACCGCTTCGACCCGCGGGCGCGGGTCTTTCGGATAGAGTCTTCGCGGTACTGCCATTCATGATTCAAATCAGAGCATGTTCTCCCGCATGGCACAGAACTGGCCACACATGGTGCACTTCTTGAAATCGGCCCCCACCTCTCCCCTCTTCTTCTTGGCCCTCTCCGGGTCCAGGCTCAGGCTCATCACCTTGTCCCAATCGAAGTTCTTTCTGGCCTGGGATATTAGCAGGTCCTGCTGATCGGCCATCTTGACGCCTTTGGCGATGTCCGCAGCATGGGCCGCTATCTTGGAAGCCATGATTCCCTGCCTCACGTCCTCCAGATCGGGCAGGCTCAGATGCTCCGACGGTGTCACATAACACAGAAAATCCGCTCCCGCCGCCGCCGCCACCGCTCCGCCGATAGCCGAGACGATATGATCGTAAACCGGAGCACAATCTATCACCAGGGGTCCCAGAACGTAGAAGGGGGCCCCGTGGCAGAGCTTCTTCTCCATCAGCACGTTGGCCTCGATCTCGTGAATGGGGATATGTCCCGGGCCCTCCACCATGGCCTGCACACCCTTGTCCCTGGCCCTGTCCACCAGCTCCCCCAGAACCAGAAGCTCCTCCACCTGAGTGCGGTCGGTGGAATCGGCGATGCTGCCGGGCCGCAGCCCGTCACCCAGACTGAGGGTGGCGTTGTACTCTCTGGTCATATCCAGAAGATCGTCGTAGAATTCGTACAGGGGATTCTCCTTGCCGTGGGCCTTCATCCATTTGTAGAGGAACGACCCTCCCCGGCTGACTATGCCGGTGGTTCTCTTTCGTTGCTCTATGACCGGAAGCGCCCTTCGGGTCAGACCACAGTGCACCGTGAGAAAGTCGACTCCCGATTTGAGATGATCCTCGATCACCGAAAAGAGGGACTCCTTGGTCATGTCCAGAAGCGACTTCTGATCCTGCGCCAGCTTGCATACCGCCTCGTATATGGGCACCGTCCCCACCGGGATTTTCGACCCCTTCAACACCGCGACCCGCAGATCGCGAATGTCTCCTCCGGTGGAGAGATCCATCACCGTGTCTGCGCCAAGCTCCATGGCCAGCCTGACCTTGGCCAGCTCCAGATCGAAATCGACCATGTCCGGAGAGGTCCCCAGATTGACGTTTATCTTGGTTCTCAACCCCTTACCCACGCCAACCGGTCTCGCCCACTGGTGGAGCTTGTTTTTCAGGATTACAATGCTCCCCTTTTCCGCCCCCTCTTTTATCAAGCCCAGATCCAGCCCTTCATCCCGGGCCACCCTTTTTATGTCTTCATCCGTGACTGCAGCGGCCATTGCTGTTGTTTCCTTTCCGGTCAAGTGAATGCCCTTGGAAAAGGCGAAACTTGGGGGAGGGAATGAGACGTCATCCCCGACTGCCCAACTCGGTTTCTTTTCCTCAAAGACGGCAAAGACTTGCGCTCTCAAATCTTGCCCTCCGACACCGTGCGCAAGCCCCAACTTGTTAGCTTAATATAAGCTATCGCTTTTGTCAAGCGATTATTTGAAACGCTCAAAGAACCTTATTGCCATACGCTCCTCGAACAACAACCGTTGGGAAGCTCACGTTTCCGCCCAAGTTTCACCACGGCACTGGCACACTGTGAATTCGGAGTGAACAAGTCGAGAATCTACCGATTATCCTTGACAATTGGCTGATACACGTTAAATTTATAATGTAGCCAAGCATCGCAGTAGGATAAGTTATTTGCTTCCGCGGACCATCGCCGCCTGGCCGACCCATTCGATCCGGCCGAAACGTGTGTAGACGAAGAAAGAGGCCGAACAGGTGATATAGTACTTCTGCTAACTGCGGCGATCTCGCGGCACAGAGGCCTTCGGTACTTTCGAAGGAAAGGATAAGCTGATGAAACAGTTAGCGTTATTCTTGCCGATGGGAATAATGATCTTCGGGCTGCCGGTTTTCGCCGTGGCTCAGGATTCCGGTATCCCCGATACCTTTTATGTGGAAATCTACCCTGACGACCAGGTGCATTACGGAAGCCCGCCTTATTTCGTTCGATTCCCCATGTACATCACGCATGACATCGTCGACCCGGTAGATTCCATCGCAGGGATCATAGTCGTTCTGGACTACTGGCACACCAACCCCAGCAAATACTGCAGCCTGACCTCCTACTGGAACAACACTAACCTGTATCCTCGTGCTGGTCTCGACCGAAGCATCTTCCGGCACTACATCCAGGGTCACGACACGGTGATGCACAACTGGATGATGGATCTGGCTCAGAAGGAAAACGGCTCGGATTGGGACTTTAACTTCGTTGACCTGGACGGGTATTCTCACTTCTGGCTCTCCATGGTGCCCACTGGCAGCTCCGATCAAATGTTCGCAGGCGGGAGTCGGGTTCTGACCGCGACCATGTGTTTCAAACTGGAAGACACTATGACCATCTGCGTGGACACTGGTTTCTGGCCCATCCCGGAAGGGCCTCTGGACTTCGCCAACATGGTTGCTGCCTTCTGGAGTCCCCAGCATCTGATGCCGGTGTGCGAGAGCATCTCATGGAGCGAGCGGGGCGACGCCAACGGTGACAGTCTGATCAACATAAGCGACGTGCTCTATATGCTGAACTACCTGTTCCGCAGCGGGCCACCGCCGGTCTCGTTCGTGGCTGGAGACGCCAACTGCGACGACGATCTCGGCGTTCTGGATCCGCTCTACCTGCTGAATTACCTGTACAAAGGCGGACCACCGCCAGGATGTTAAACAATAGGAGGTGTAACCATGCTGAAGAAGAGCCTGACGCTCGCAGTGCTGGCAGCCTTACTCCTGGGGCTCCCAGGTTTCGCTTGGGGCCAGGACTCCGGTGTACCGGACACCTTTTACGTGGAGATCTATCCTCAGGATCAGTGTTTGTCCGGGGACCCTCCCCACTTCGTCCGCTTCCCCATTTACGTAACGCACGACATTGTCGATCCCTATTACGATTCCCTTGCGGCCATAGTAGCTCCGTTGTGTTATGACCACAGCAACACCGCCCACTATTGCAGCCTGAGCTGGCATTGGAACAACTCCAACCTGTATCCTGGTCCCGACCTTGACCGAAGTATCTTCCGCCACTACATCCAGGGATCAGACACGCTCATACACAACTGGTTTATGGATCAGTCTCAGAAACCCGGGAAAGTAGCGTGGGATTTCCGTTTTGTCGATCTGGACGGAGAGTCTCACTTTTGGCTGTCTCTGGTTCCCACCGGTTCGGAGGATCAGAGAATGGGAGATGCCAGCCGCCTTTTGATCGTCACCATGACCTTTAGGTTGGAGGATACCACCACAATTCGCATAGACACCTGCTTCTGGCCCCCGGGTGATTCACGGATCCTTTTCGCCAACTCAGCCGCCCAGACCTACATCCCCGTCAATTTTCTGCCGGTGACCCAGAGCGTGCTACGCTCAGAGCGCGGGGATGCCAACGGCGACGGCCTGATCGACATAACTGACGTCCTCTATATGCTGAACTATCTGTTCCGGAGTGGGCCGCCGCCGGTGTCTTTCGTGGCTGGAGACGCCAACTCCGACGACGATCTCGGCGTTCTGGATCCGCTCTTCTTGCTCAACTACCTCTACAAGGGAGGCCCGCCGCCGGCTTGCTAGGAGACCGGGATGAGGATGTTGTTGCCCTTGGTTGTGATTCTAACGCTTGCCAGCTATGGAGACCTTGCTCGGGCACAGGATGCTGGAGTACGGGATACGCTTTATGTGGAGCCCTATTATTGGGATCGATGTCTATTCGGCGGGCCACCTCATCTCGTGCGCTTTCCCATCCTGGTGACCAGCGACATAGTCGATCCCACTATCGACTCCATTGCTGGTTTCGTGATACCTCTCTACTACTGGCGCAACAACCCGGATAAGTATTGCAGCACCAGCGCCTGGTGGAACACCGCCGACTGCAATCCGTATATGCCCAGCGTCCTGGAGAATCGAAGCATCTTTCGGCACCTTCCATCTATGCAAAGCCCTCAGAAACGTAACAGGATGCTAGACATGGCCTCTGATTTCTCGGGCAGGTCGTGGGACTTCGTTTTTCTTGATCTTGTAGAACAGGTATCGCATTTCTGGTTTTGTATGGTTCCCACCGGCTCCCAGGACCAGAGATGGTGGGAGGGAAGCAGGGTGCTTATGGCGACCATCACCTTCACTCTGGAAGACACCA
>CAYFQZ010000072.1:0-17789 GCA_964345305.1 uncultured Ignavibacteria bacterium
CTGAGCTTGAGCCAAAGCAGGAGCGTCGTTAATAGCATCTCTGGCCATCTCTACAGTCGGCGCTTCATTATGGAGCCGTTTGACTTCATCCACCTTCTGTTCCGGTAATACCTCGGCGATAACTGTGTCGATACCAAGCTTTTGCGCTACTGCTTTGGCTGTGGTGACATTGTCGCCGGTAATCATGACGATACGTATTCCCTCGGCATGCAGCGTCTTGATAGCCTCCGGTGTATTGTCCTTGACGGGGTCCGCCACTCCGAAGAGACCAGCAAATTTTCCATCGACTGCGACAAACATTACTGTCTGTCCGTCTTGTTGCAGTTTTTCCGCATCGGATATGAGGGGAATTTCCTCAACATTCAGATCATGCATCAGGGCCTTGTTGCCAAATGCGATATTACGATTATCCACACGGCCTTTTACTCCCTTGCCTGTGATGGATTCGAAAACTTCAGCTTCCGTAAGAGTAATGTTGCGCTCCTCGGCACCTTTCACGACGGCCGCCGCCAGAGGATGCTCGCTGCCGCGCTCCAGGCTGGCAACCAGTTTGATCAGCTCGTTTTCTTCGATACTTTCATCTGCAAGCACACTGACCAGCTTCGGCTTTCCCTCGGTTAAAGTGCCGGTTTTATCTACTACCAGTGTGTCGACTTTTTTCAGCACTTCTATAGCCTCGGCGTTCCGGAAAAGGATACCAAGGCTCGCGCCTTTGCCGGTGGCTACCATGATAGACATAGGAGTGGCAAATCCAAGCGCGCACGGGCCAGCGATGATAAGCACCGCGACGGCATTGATGATGGCATGTGTCATACGTGGCGACGGGCCAAAAATCGCCCATATAATAAAGGTAATAATCGCAACAACTATCACTGTCGGGACAAAATAAGCTGCCGCGACATCGGCAAGTTTTTGGATAGGAGCACGACTGCGCTGGGCTTCCGATACCATAACAACTATACGCGCCAGTAAGGTCTCATTTCCCACTTTTTCTGCGTGCATTATAAAAGAACCTGTGCCATTAACCGTCGAACCGACTATCGCATCGCCAGGATTCTTCTCGACGGGAATAGATTCGCCAGTTACCATAGACTCGTCTATGGAAGTCGAACCTTCCAGGATGACACCGGCGACAGGCACTTTCTCGCCGGGACGCACACGAAGCTTATCTCCCACCTGGACTGTATCCAATGGAATGTCTTCTTCGCTTCCGTCTTCGCGAATGCGGCGGGCGGTTTTCGCCTGCAATTCTAGCAGCTTCTTGATAGCGGAACTGGTTTGGCTGCGGGCCCGGAGTTCCAGCACCTGCCCCAATAAAACGAGTGTTGTAATAACTGCGGCGGCCTCGAAATAAACCGCTACTACGCCAGCCTCGGTGCGAAAAGAAGCCGGAAAGATACCGGGCAGAAGCGCAGCGATAATACTATAAACATAAGCTACGCTTACCCCCAGTCCAATGAGAGTGAACATATTCAGGCTTCTGTTTTTGACGGAATTAACTGCGCGCACATAAAACGGCCAAGCCGCCCATAGACATACCGGCGTCGCCAGGACAAACTCGAGCAGTGTGCGAATCCTTTCCGAGAACAGCTTTGTCATCGGTTGCCCAGGCAGCGAATCGCCCATAGCCAAGGTAAATACCGGTATTGTTAGAACAAGGGCGAACCAGAAGCGTCGCGTCATGTCACGCAATTCGGGGGAGGCTTCTTCTTCAGCGCTTACGGTCACAGGTTCCAGCGCCATACCACACTTGGGACAACTGCCTGGTTCCGAACGGATTATCTCCGGATCCATCGGACAGGTATAAGAAACAGCCTTAGCTTCCTTTTCCGGCGCTTTCTCTCCGTTCAGATATTTCTCCGGATCGGCTTCGAAATCCTCCCGACAGCGTTGAGAACATAAATAGTAGTAGCTGCCATCACGGTTAGTGTGCAACGAACTGGAAGTAGAAACATCCATATTGCAGACAGGATCTTTGACGGTTTGCGCAGAAGAGGCGTCTTTGCTTTTGCTTTCTTCAGATATATCAGGTCTGGGTCTCATTGCAGTTTACTTCATATACTTTCCAAGAATAGGTATTAGGCAAGGAGTTCTTCGATTAGCTTCTTCAGAGCAGCGCTGTCGAAAGGTTTTGCCAGAAATCGGTCGGCGCTACTCGTTTCCAGAGCCAGCCATTCGTCCATGGACGTCCAAGGAGCAGTCATTAGTATAACAGGAAGTGATTTACTTTCCGGATCAGACTTGATACGCCGACAGACTTGCTGGCCGTTCATCTCTGGCATCATAACATCCAAGATAATCAGGTCGGGTTTGTTCGTTTCGATCTTCTTGAGCGCTTCGACGCCATTAACTGCCTCGGTAACTTCATGTCCGAGTTCTGCAAGTGTCTGTTTAATTGAGGTGCGTATCAATGGCTGATCATCCGCGACCAAAATTCTCGCCATCGGCATATCTTGCTCCTTTATGTTTTATTTCAGTCAGTCTCAGGTTCGGTGTTCTCGAAATATTCCGAGAACATATGTAGCACTTTGCCAGGGTCCTGTGTATAGAATTCCATATGACCACACGTACCGCACATAAATCCCAGTTGTTTCCATTCAGACTCCTGTAACTGCGTTTTGACCCCCGTGAAAGTCTTACAGATAGCCGTAACCAAATCATGCGGCTGGAAACTATACATGGCTCCCTCGCAGCCTTCCTTCGGGCATTTCATTGTTGCACCTCTTTGCTGGCGAAAACCTATTGCTGCTTTTGGGGTTCCTGTATTCTCTCGATAAACTTCTCCGGGTTTTCCTCAAAACGTTCTTTGCAGCCTATCGCGCAGAAATAATAGGTCTCGCCTTTGTATTCGACTTGGGCAGCCGCCGAGTCTTTATCAACCTGCATACCGCAAACCGGATCGATCGGATCATTAGCCATCTTAGTTTTCTCCTTTCTTTATTATAAATCTGACTTAACCTAATATGTTGGTAACCATATGAGCGAATATACAGTTCTATTCCCGAACGACAAAAGTAAAATCGTGAGTTTCTGTCTCACCATTGCTTTCTAATGCAACTGCTGCCTGATATTCTCCTGTTTCTGACAGGTTCGCATTGGCCGCATAGTGCTTTTCGTCTTGCGCCAGAGGAAGATCGAAGTTAGAAACCTTACCATTTGGCGCAGTCAATGTGGCTTTGACCATCAGGTCTTTCACCGGCATATCGCCGGGGCCCATCGCGCAAAGCGTTATATGATGAGTCGTGTTGGGCGGCGCTTGCATCTTCATGCCCATTTCTTCGAGCGATACGATGTGCTCGCCGATCGGCAGGATGTTGAAGGAAATATCGTCCCCGAAAGCCTGCCAGGTGCGCTGGTATTTCTCCGGGTCGGCCATAAACTTGGCCTTGTGATCTTCGGTACAAAAATAGAGCGTTTTGCCCTGATATTCAGCTGTCGCGCCCATACCGGCCTTCTTCATAATCATGCCGTCATAGGCGCATACCGCCCACCCGTTCTGTTCGTTGGCCATAACAGGCTCTGTCTTTTCGGGTGTCGCAACTTCCTGCGTCTTATTACCGCATCCTGCCAGAATAAAACCCGTGAGTAAACTAATCGCGACAATAGTTACTGCCACCATCGGCCACCTTGGGCGCAGAATTCCTTTTAGCATGACTAATTGCCTCCTGTTCTCTTTTGTTGTGCCATCGGCTGTTGTCCGCCCGCATAGTTTGATGCTTCTACTACAGCTCCGCGCCGCAAGCGGGGTATGAATCGCGGGGTATTCGCGGCATATTCGAGATAGTCCTCTCCAAATTTGGCCTCAATATCCCGCTCCTCCCGAAGAGAGAGACGATAATAAACGATCATCAATACAGGCCACATCAGAATCGTCGCGATAGTGGGCCACTGGATCAACATGCCCAAAGTAATTAGAAACAATCCCAGATATTGAGGATGACGCACATGACGGTAAACACCATCCGTTACCAGGTTCCCTTGCGCGGCGTGTATCTGTTTCCAGCCTGCCCACATGATAGCGCCGCCGAGAAACATGACTATGCTGCCGACCTGGCAGATAATCATTTTGCCCGTGTCTGACACTCCAAGCAAACTCCCCCAAAGGTGGCCGCTCAAATGTCCAAAGGGATTTGCTCCTAATTTGCTGCCCAGAAGCGACGCAAGTACGTAAACCGTAAGTGGAAAGCCATACATCTCAACAAATAGCGCCACAATGAAGGCGAAGAAAACGCCCAGCGAACGCCATTCCCGCTTCTGTTTGGGGAGCAGGAAGCTGATCACAAAAGCGCCGAAGAGCACGACATTGAATACTACCAGTACCCAGATGCCATAATCATAATTTCCGTTAGAAGTACCATGCATGCCATATCTCCATTTACTAAGTTACTCATGTAATAATGCTAGGCTTCTCCTATAAGGATCTGAAGGACGCCTTCTTCCACCCTGTACCTATACCGATCCAGAGGTCTTGGGGGAGGGCCGCTTATTACATTCCCCTCGATGTCGAAGACGCCGGCATGGCAGGGACAAAGGAATCGTCGCGCATCGTCATCCCACTTCACCGGGCATCCCAAGTGCGTGCAGATATTTGAAAGCACGTAGAGTTTCTCCTTGGGCCGTTGTACGGCGTACGCTGTGCCGGACACCATCGCTACCCGCCATCCGTCTACATCCTGGTACGAGAATTTGAAACGCGTGGGCATATTATCTGGTAAAGACCGGACAGGACCCAATGCCACCCATTTCTCTTTGCGCTGCTTCAGCGAAGGCCCGATGAAAGCACCCAGCAACGGCACACCCAGCAAGAGGGCGATAATAGCTGTGATCACTCCGCTGAGCCAAGACAAAAAACGACGCCGCGATTCGTGTAACCCTCCTGGCTCTTCGGTTGTTTTCATTTTACATTGGTTCATTTTCAGCATACCGCGAATGAGATCACGAAATCCGGGCATGGAGCGGCCGGTGCGTTCGTTCGCTTAGTACAAAAGTATCCAGATAAAGGTTCATCATACGCTGGAACTTTCCTCGCTCGACCGCGCCCCGCACCAGTCGACTTGTGAGTCGATTAGGCAAACGGTTTATCAGCCATTGAAGACGGGAGAGAGAATGATAAGTGTTTCGGTGACGCCTTACTGCGGCTCGATATGCCCTCTGCGCTTCGGAAAGCGTACATCTCCCGTCAATGAATTGCTGTATATGGCGCGCACAAATCACTCCGAAATAGATGCTTGTACGTATCCCCTCTCCCGTGAGCGGCAGGCACTGTCCGGCGGCATCGCCGCAGACGAATATCGGCCCCACTGTGCTGGCGCGTAACTGGTAAGGCAAGAAGCCGCCATGGCGAGAGCCAAGTTCTTGGCCATGGCGGGAAACAAAGTTATGTAATGCATTACCCATAGCGCGCGTCTGACCGCGGTAGGATCCAACACCCAGGCGGCAGATTTCTCCAGCAGGAAAAATCCAAGCTACTCCATGAGGGAGGATGTCAGGATCGAAATAAAAGTGCATGTCTTCGCCGCGGCAGTCAACTTCACTCTCCAAGCCGAAAGTCAAATGCTTCGATTGTCCGAACCCTCTCCTGATGGAACTTGCCAAAGTCGCGTGCCAGCCCGTGGCATCGATTACAGCTCTGGCTTTAATCGGGCCTACGCTTGTCATTACCAACCCATCCTGAGCAATCCCAAGCGCGCGACAACGGAGAAAAGCTGCCTCACTGCGCTCCAACAGTCTCATACTGAGTCGAGCGTAATCAAATGTACAGAAAGCTCGTTCCAGCGGTAAACGGATGTCATCGTTGGCTGTATGTAGCCAGAAATTATGGTGACTTTGGAGCACTGCATCCTGCAATTCAAGTTCCTCGCATAACTCCGCCGGTGCCCCGCAGGCCGACCGCTGCCCCTTGCCTACCGCTTCGCTGCCCAACCCCAGGACGCGCCCCTTCCGGTGAGCCGCAGCGGAGAGTCCCGCAAAGCTGGCTCCCGCAATCACAACATCCCATTCGCGATCTTCGAGGCTCATAATGCTTATCAAATCCTATTCGTGCGACCCACTAACGCGCCGCCGACTACGCTGTCTCGATATGCGGATTACCTCACACTGTGGTTAATGGCAACCAGCTTTTGAGCTTCCGCCCTGCTCGGTTTCCTTTGTCTCCATACTGGCATGATCATGTTCCTTCTTCCCGTTGGCATCTTCTTTGCCTCCGTGCTTGCCGTGTCCTCCGCAACATCCTCCGTGGCGCATCATAAACCAAAAGAACACAACGCCAATTACAATCCAGATCCAGTTCTCCATTTTTTACCTCCAAGAATGCTTCAATCGGTTCTCGCAAGTCGATTGTAAATCGGAACGAATATCAGTCCGATCAGCATTCCGTAAATAAATACTTGTACGATTCCGATGAGAAAAGAACCTACATTGACTTGGGGCAAGCCCGGTAGAAGCATGCGCCATGCTGGATAGAGCGCGGCCTGGTCGTAGACCGAGTGAAAGGCCACACAAACGATGTAGAGAATATCGAATGTAATTCCAAGAGCCACACCGACCGGTCCAATTCTTAGCATCTTTTCTCTCCTCTTTGGTTTGACCAACTATCCGTCAAACATGGTCCTAACGGTCTAATCTATGCGGCGTTGCTTCACGCTTTTTCTTTATTCAATAGAGAACAAATCGAAGCATAGCATCAATGCTTCCAGACAGATTTTACAGGCCGGCTTAACATGCTCGTTTATCAGATTAAGCCGGTCTCACCATGCTTCTCTCCACCTCGTACTCCGGTTCGCAATGTCAGTTGCTTTCCTCTTTTCCTGAGCCCATCATATTATTCATCATTGGCTTATTCATCATCTGCATCATCTGCTTATGCATCGGACAGTTTTCCATCATTTCGTTCATCATTTTAGTCATTTTAGTCATGTCTATCTTTATTTCAGTCTCGCGTACAAGCTTTAGATTGGGATCATATTTGAGTATCTTGTTTCCTGCGAGAACATAAAGATAGTTTCCTTGGACGGTAAGAGATGCTCGTCCCATCATGCCTGACATCATGCCGGAATGCATCGGGCACATGCCCATCATGCCACCTTGCATCATCCTTTGCCCATCATGTCCTGTCCCTGCATGCCCTTACCCATCATTCCATCTTGCATCATGCCCTTCGGCTGATCTTGATCCTGAGTCTGCGCAGCATAGACGGCAACAACAAATACTGCGAATACCATGAGAAAGATCAACACTCCTAGACTAAGCTTCTGGTAACGTTTCATCGGATGCCTCCTTTGGCTAAATGGTCTTTACGGGTCTATATTGTTCTAGACGCTTGTGGCTTGTTGAAGTTCCCCGATTATACGTTCTATATCCCAAGTAATCGCACAGAGGGCTGACATATTGCTGCAAAATCATCAATTGTTTGATTTTCGCTCGCTTGCTATATGATTTACCTGCTATTCTGGACGGCGATCGTTGTTTTATTGGCTGCCAAACTCGCACGAAGAGAAGTCTCTACTGGTCTGCAAGTGAGCGCATTCTTTAATTAGCATTAAGAAAGTAGTCAAGTTTATATCCAGATAGAGCGCGGTCACATACCAAAATAATCCTGATATCTATCTAAATATAAAGATGCCCAATTAGAATACATTTCGAGAGAAGTTGGCTGAGTGGTTAGAAGTTCTGGGTGTGACCATCACAGCGTATCGTTGCAGTCTTAGTATGTATTTCACCCAGTGAAAGATCCGTGCCGTTCGATGGAGAAGCGGCGTGTGCAAATGATAAACTGGCATAGGAGTTGGCTTATGATGCTCTCGATGCTAGTCTTCTGGGTCCTGGTAATTGCTGCTATTATTCATTTTGTGCGCTGGGCGGCCGGGAGCAGCGAACTGTCAGAACCAACGAAGACAGCGGAGTCGGCTCCGGACATTCTTCAGAAGCGTTATGCAAACGGCGAAATCAGCCGCGAACAATACCAACAGATGCGACAGGATTTGAAGGAAGTAAAATGAGAAAATCGGCGAAGGTGTGACCCAGGGTGCCGGCGATGATGGGTGCTGCGATTTTCCTCCTTTCTTACCCTTTGAAATACTACTCGATCTTCCCACAACCAAAGCTTTCACGTCCTAGCAGTGTTAACGCACTGTTGCTCAGAACGACATGCAAAAGGAACCCGGATTCAGTTGAGTGAAAGCCTTGCAGGTACAGGCTATACTGAAAAGGTTGTATATTGAATTAGAAGAGAGCTTTTTAAAATATGATAAGGATTATTAGCTGCAGAGGAACCTTTCCTTAGTCGTTTCGTTAGATTGTCTAGGAATGATAATACAATACACCTTCGCATTCTGTTATCCAATCTCCCCGGGGCAATAAGAAGTCGGAAGGGCACTTATAAAGTCTTCTATAAATTGATTTATGCGAATTAATAGGAAATTGGTACAATCGAAAGAAACAGCAGAATTTCTGCAGGTCGCTTGCGAAGCGGTTGCAGTCTTATTGGTGGGTAAGATTATCTTCTCTACATCACCCTCTAAAGATACCGCGATCCGGATCTCGCGTTTACGGATAACGCAGGAAAGAATGGTAGATTCGTTTGTCTCCATACAGCTACAAGGGGTTGCAGGAAGTAAGCAACCACTGCAAGAAAATAATGCAAACAGCTGATGGTGTTCCGTGCAGAATAGAATAACGATGTTGGGAGCAGCAAATGGAGACTCAGAATCTCATTTATGAAAACGCTTATACAACGGGTTTCACGACAGACCAAGCGCTTTACAGGCTGTGCCGGACTCACATTAAAGTGACGCTGCTACTCTTGTTAACGCTTCTTGTAGGTCTGTCGTCTATGGTGCGGGCGGAGGAGGTAACGGCCGAACCTGCCGGAGATAAAGTAATCGACCTCGATCATATGATCGCCCTGGCGATAGAGAACAACCCATCGCTGGTGGCGATGCAGAATGCAGCAAGAGCAAAAGAAGCTGCCATATCACCTGCCAGAACCTTGCCAGATCCCATGTTTCAGACGGGGATACGGAATGCCCGTGCGAGCGACTTGGCGATAAACCGGGAACCTATGAGCGGCATCGAATTCATGCTCAGTCAGAAGGTTCCTTATCCCGGAAAGCTAAGACTACATGGCGACATAGCCGCGCGCGAGGCCGAGATCGCGGATATGCAATACCAGGATATGGTATTGATGGTAAAAGCACAGGTCAAGACGGCATATTACGACCTGTGGGAAGCAGAACGCGCATTGGAGGTCATTGACTTGACCGATAGAAGCCTGCAGGACATGGAGAAGATCGCCGAGACCAAGTATTCTGTCGGTAGCGGCATCCAGCAGGACGTAATCAAAGCGCAGGTTGAAAGGTCGAAGCTCATAGACAGCCGCTTGATGTGGCAACGAAAAAAAGAGAGCGCAAAGATAGCCCTGAACGAAGCTCTCGGCTTGCCGCCGCAATCCCCCCTCGGTAGAACGAGCAAACTGGAAAAAGTCGACTATAAGATGTCGCTAGATGAATTGACCGAACAGGCTCTACAGACACAGCCACAATACCTGCAAGCTCAGACATCGTTGGAGCGCGCGCGAAGCGTCAACGCCCTGGCAGTGAAAGAGTTAAGACCCGACTTCACCTTTGGGCTGGGCTATATGCTGCGTTATCAGCTACCGGACATGCCGAAATCCGGCGCAGATCTGGTATCGGCAACGGTGGCGATCAACCTACCCATATATGCGAAGCGCAAGCAGAAGAAACAGATCGAAGCAACGGAATATTCGATAGAGATGGCGCGTGCAAACTCGGACGATGTTAAGAATACTATCGCTTCACGCCTGGGCGATCTATTGGCAAAGAGCGAGCGAGATAGCCGCCAGACCGAGCTTTACGGTGGAGGGATAATCCCCCAGGCGCAGTTGGCCTACGAGTCCAGCAGAGCGGGCTATCAGGTGGGAAAGGTAGATTTCCTTTCCATGCTGGACGCTCAGACGAAGCTATATCATTACCAGCTCCATTACGACAGTGCCATCGCCTCCTATTATCGCACGTTGACAATGATAGAACGGACGGCGGGAGTAAACATCTTCTAATATGGTAATAGTAATGCGAGAGAAATCATTATGAATTCAACAAAAGGCAGCGCTCTAAGAAGAGCATGGTTCTGGATACTCATTCTGTTCGTCATCATAGGCGCAGGAGTGACAATCAACGCGGTCAAGAATAGATCCGGCGCAGGGGAGATAGCGTCTCAGGAGGAAAAGCAGCTCTATCAATGTCCGATGCACCCGGATTTTATCCTGGATCATCCTGGCGTCTGCGGTATCTGTGGCATGAACCTGGTGCCTATGGAGAAAGAAGGTGGAGAAGGTGCACAAGATATGTATCCTTCAGACGTGGCTGATCATACGACCATTTATCTGACACCAGAGAAGATACAGCTTATTGGTGTGCGCACTGGAAAAGTAGAGACTATGGATACCAACCAGGTTATCCGCGCGGTGGGCACTGTACAAGAAGACGAGACACGTCTGCATACTATCAACGCCAAGATCGAGGGCTGGGTCGAGAAGCTATATGTCAACTTTGAAGGCGAAACGGTGAAGAAAGGGCAGTCTTTGCTGACTATCTATAGTCCGGAGTTAGTTAGCACACAGGAA
Source organism: uncultured Ignavibacteria bacterium (assembly GCA_964345305.1). Lineage (GTDB taxonomy): Bacteria > Zixibacteria > MSB-5A5 > MSB-5A5 > SM1-73 > SM23-73-3. Next base: position 10,640 of record CAYFQZ010000072.1, read on the forward strand.
GAATACCTATTGGCTTTGCGTTCGCGTGAGCGTCTAGGTGACAGTCAGTTCCCCGAGATCGCCGAGAGCGGGGAGCGCCTGGTGGAGGCCTCGCGGACGAGGTTAAAACTGTGGGACATCCCAGATTCCGAGATTGCCAGAGTAGAAAAGAGCGGCAGACCGCTGCGCACACTCACCATATATGCGCCGGCAAGCGGCATAGTGACGCAGAAGCTGGTCAATCCGGGGATGAGGATCATGGCGGGAGCGCCACTCTATGAGGTGGCAGATTTGTCTCGCGTCTGGGTGGAAGCAAGCATCTACGAGAACGAAGCAGGCAGCGTGAAGCTGGGAGACTCCGCAAGCATAATGCTGGACGCCTATCCTAACAAGAAATGGAACGGGCGCATTGTCTTCGTCAGTCCGGTAATAGACAGCCAGACAAGAACTATAATGGTGCGCTTCGATTTTGCCAATCCGGGTCTGATCCTGAAGCCGGGCATGTTCGTCAATGTCGATCTGGAGAATCCCTTGGGAGAGCAATTGGTTGTGCCGTTTGAGGCCGTGCTGGATTCGGGAGACCGAAAATTCGTCTTTATCTATCACGAAGACGGGCATTTCCAGCCCCGAATAGTCCAGCTGGGCGAAAAGGTCAATGATGAGTATTACATCGTCAACAGCGGCCTGGAGGTCGGTGATACCGTCGTAACCAGCGGAAACTTCCTGGTGGATTCAGAGAGCCGCCTGAAGTTATCCAATAAGACCCAGTCCATGCCGGGCATGGGTATGGGTGATGACTAGTCGATGAAAGCTGAAGGCACAGCCGACACAACGCAACAGAATCAGTAAGTATACGTCCGTATACGAAACTTTCTTACGAAGGAATAACCGTTTTGATTGAAAAGATTATAGATTTTTCGGCGCGCAATGTTTTTCTGATCTTCGTCTTTGTGATCATACTGTTTGCTGCCGGTATCTGGTCGGTCTATAATGTGCCGAAAGACGCAATACCCGACCTGACCGATACCCAGGTAATCATCTTTACCGAGTGGATGGGACGCAGCCCCAACTTGGTCGAAGATCAGATTACGTATCCTATCACTTCGTCGCTGCTGTCTGCGCCCAATGTCAAAGTTGTGCGCGGCTACTCCATGAATTCCATGTCATTCGTCTACGTCATCTTTGAGGATGGTACGGACCTCTATTGGGCGCGCAGCCGCGTGCTAGAGTATCTACAGACCATACAGGACAGACTGCCACCTGGTGTTAATCCCACTCTCGCCCCTGACGCTACCGGACTGGGCTGGGTATATCAATATGCTCTGGTAGACCGCTCCGGGCAGCATGACCTGGCGGAACTACGCTCGTTACAGGACTGGTATCTACGTTATTGGCTACTGAGCGTACCTGGCGTGTCAGAGGTTGCCAGCCTCGGCGGCTTCGAGAAACAGTACCAGTTGGATCTTGATCCGAACAAGCTCGCGGCCTATAACCTGTCGATCGATCAGATCATCCGGGCGATCCCGCGCAGCAACCAGGAAGTAGGCGGCCGGGTGATAGAGATGACGGGGCGAGAATACCGCGTGCGGGGGCGCGGCTACGTCGAATCTATCGGGGAGATCGAGAAAATCGCCGTGGGTGCGGATGCCAACGGTACTCCCATAGTGTTGGGTGATGTGGCAAATATTCACCTGGGGCCGCAGCTTCGCCTGGGAGCATCTGACTTCAATGGTGAGGGCGAGGCGGTCGGCGGAATCGTGGTAATGCGCAGCGGGGAAAACGCGCTAAGTGTGATAGAGGATGTAAAAGAAAAGCTTGCCGATATTAAGAAATCTCTGCCGCCGGGCGTCGAGATAGTACCGGTATACGACCGCTCCGACCTGATATTGCGCTCCATCCATACCCTAAAGCGGTCGCTTATCGAGGAAGGCGTCATCGTTTCTCTGGTGATAATCATCTTCCTGTTGCACATCCCCAGCGCGCTGAGGGCGATACTTATATTGCCGATCGCGGTGGTGTCTGCCTTCATCCCTATGTATTTCATGGGGATCACCTCCAACATCATGTCCTTGGGGGGTATCGCCATCGCCATCGGGGTACTGGTCGATTCGGCCGTTATTATGATAGAAAACGTGCAGAAAAAGCTGGAGCACCTGCCCGAAGGCGCCCCCGCGTCTGAACGCAAGGAAATCGTCATACAGGCCTGCAAGGAAGTAGGGCGGCCGCTCTTCTTCTCGCTGCTGATTATCACCATATCGTTTCTGCCGGTTTTCACACTGGAGTCACAGGAAGGTCGGCTCTTCAAGCCACTTGCCTTTACCAAGACTTTCTCTATGGCGGGTGCGGCCTTGCTGTCCATAACCCTGGCGCCGGCACTGATGGTGCTATTGATGATAGGACGTGTCATCCCTGAAGCGAAGCATCCCATCAGCCGTATGCTGCAGCGTGTCTATTATCCTTGGGTAAATGCCTTGATGCGTCGTCGTCTATTGTCCATCACGATCGCAGTTATCGTGGTGATTTCGGCTTTCCCGTTGTTACCCATAGTGCATGACAGATTTCTGCCGAAGTTTATTCGAGAATGGAAACCGGTAAAGGAATTTAAACTTGGAACGGAGTTCATGCCGCCTCTGAACGAAGGCTCAATCCTTTATATGCCGACGACGCTGCCGGGGATTTCCCTGCCGGAGGCCACGAAGTACCTGCAACTGCAAGACCGCCTTATCCGCCAGGTTCCCGAGGTAGAGACGGTCTTCGGCAAGGTGGGTAAGGCCGACACCGCCACCGATCCGGCACCCTTCGAGATGGTAGAGACCACCGTCATGTTTAAACCGGAAAAGGACTGGAGAAAAGTGCCTCTCAAGCGCTGGTATTCGGGATTGCCAAACTGGATGAAACCGCCCTTCCGCTTGTTGCAGCCTGAAGAGAGGCACATCACCTTCGAAGAATTGAGGGATGAGTTAAATGCTGCGGTTAGCATCCCGGCCTGGACAGACTACTGGGGGATGCCGATCGAGGTGCGTATAGGTATGTTGACCACCGGCATCCGCACCCCCGTCGGGATAAAGATCTTCGGCGACGACCTCAAGCAGATAGAGCATATAGGCGAGCAGTTGGAGCAGATTATCAGCAAGGTAGACGGCGCGCAGAGCGTCTTTGCTGAGCGCGTCACGGGAGGCTATTACATAGATATCATCCCTCGGCGCGAGGCCGCGGCGCGCTATGGAATGACCATAGGCGACCTTTTCGATGTGGTGCAAACAGCCGTCGGAGGCATGACTATAGACACCACCATCGAAGGCAAAGAGCGCTATACCATAAACCTGCGCTATGCCCGCGACTACCGCAACGACCTTCAGGCGCTCAAAAGGGTGCTTGTCCCGATATCGACAGGCGGCATGAGCGGCATGTCCATGGGCAGTTCCATGTCTACTGGCATGGGGGGAAGCATGTCCGGTTCGTCTATGAGCACAGCCAGTATGTCTGGCTCGCAGCTCAGGACGCGCAACACTCCGCCTGTAAAACAGATCCCGCTGTCCGAACTGGCCGATATAAAAGTTATCACAGGGCCAGCCATGATCAAGAACGAAGATGCCTCTACCACCGGCTGGGTTTATATCGATGTCGCGGGGCGCGATCTGGGAGGGTTTGTCAACGATGCCAAACAGGCGGTCAACCAGCAACTGAAACTTCCTCCCAACTACACGCTGGTATGGACAGGAAACTATGAGTCCATGGAGCGAGTAGGTAAGCGGATGATGATAGTGGTGCCCATTACCCTTGCTATCATCTTCATTATGCTCTTTATGAATTTTCAATCTTTGGGCGCCACGCTGATAGTATTGCTGTCACTTCCGTTTGCACTTACCGGCAGTCTGTGGATGCTGCACCTGTATCACTTCAACCTAAGCATTGCGGTCTGGGTCGGTATCATCGCGCTGGCGGGAGTGGCAGCGGAGACGGGCGTCATCATGATCGTATACCTGGATGAAGCATTTCATATGTTCCGGGATATGGGACGCATGCGCCACCAATATGACCTTTTCACTGCCATAACCTATGGCGCGGTGCAGCGCGTCCGACCCAAGCTGATGACGGTCATGTGTATCCTTATGGGACTAGTGCCCCTAATGTGGGCTCATGGCGCAGGGGCGGATGTTATGCGGCGTATTGCCGCTCCCATGATCGGCGGCGTGATTACCTCTAGCATCCTCACCTTGGAGATAGTACCTGCTATCTATTCTCTCTGGCGAGGTCGGCAGGTGCCAAAGGTCAGGCTGCGACCACTGGGCGAGGGTGAAACGGTGACTTACTCGTGTCCCTTCCACCCGGAGGAAAGCTCGGCTTTGCACCGTCAGTGTTCAGATTGCGGCATGTATTTGCAGGAAGATATCGAGGATCGGATAATCTAGTATGACAGTAGCTGCATAGAACAGAAACTGGAGCGTAAGAAATGCAAAATGTTCATCCGATGTTCGTTCATTTCCCCATTGCACTACTGCTGGGGGCATTGTTCCTGGAGATCCTGGCAGTACTGACAAAGCGTGAAGCGCTGCGCACGATGGCGACCGGCGCGCTGGTGCTGGAACCTTTGGAGCGCTGGCCGCCATGACGACGGGACTGATGGCCGCGGACTCGGTCCCTCACCCGGAAGCCGCGCACGAGATTATGGAGACGCATGAAGTACTGGGCATAACCGTAGCCATCCTGTCCTCGATCCTGACGGTGGCGCGCCTGATAAAACTGGATAACATCAAGTTCCTTCGCATCATCTTCGTCGCTTTGTTTATCATAACCGGCGGCATCATGAGCTATGGTGCTTATCTTGGCGGGAAGTTAGTCTTCGATTATGGCGTAGGCACGGCCCTGGTCACGAGTGGGATGGTTGAATCGGATGAGCACCACGAGCACAATGAGGACCAAATGCACGAAATTGAAGAGTACGAACATTAATAACCCGGAGAGATACACTTAAAGGCAGCCAAGCAGCCTGCCGTGAGTTGCCATCATCCGTGAGAGTCTGTCAATTTGATATGGGTACAGCACGATGGATTTTAAAGGTTGCCTTCATGCTCGAAATCTGTTCTTTTGATCCTGATAATCGCACCTCGACTCAGCAAGCCGTGCTTTCGGACGACCAATAAGGCTAAAGTTAACACCAACGGCGGTCCATATTCAGCAAGCTTAACCCAAGGTATCTCTTGCCGACCCAGAGCAAAGTGATGCGCGTAGTAAAAAAAGGCGCTTCCTGTAAAGAGCAGCCAGACGGGCCGGCACCGAAGACAGAGAAACGGGACAGTCCAGGCTAGATACCAGGGATAGAGTACAGGGCTCAAAAGAAAGAACCCCGCTAGCGAAAGAAAGCACGTATCCAACACAGATAGCTGGTTCTCTTCTTTCCTCATCCTAAACCACAGACAAGAAAGCCATAGGGCGAAGAGTACCGCACAGATCCGCCGTGCATTCAGCATATGGTTGGAAGTGAACCGAGCCATGAGGAAGTCGACTACTTCGTATATAGCCGTGTAACCGTGCCAGCGGGCGGCATACAGACTGATTCCTTGCCACAGTTCGATGCCGGCAGAGGCAAATGGCAGATATGCTATCACCCCAGCTGTGACAAATCCCACCGCAAACCACGCCTGTCTGGGGCGAGCAGCAAGCAAAAGGAATGGAAACGTAAAGAGGGCATATCCTTTGGCTAATACGCTTGCTGCTAGCGATGCACCGGCAGCCAGGCGACTGGAAGCCAAACCAGAGGTCGGTAGTAGCAGCCGCATCGCTAAGACTAGGAAGAAGATACCGACACTATCCAAGTGCCCGCGCGCCACTACCTCGCCCACAATCAGCGGATGCCAAGCATGGAGCAGCACCCAAGCAGGAGGTTGCCGCACTTTTATCAGTAGCCCTGGCAACAACAGCACTGTTCCAATATCGAAGAAGGCCAGGACTAGCTTGAGCATGATAACTCGATCCGCTGGCAGGCGATCCGAAAGCGCGAATACGTATTATGCGACTGGCGGATAAGCGGCTGGGATATTTTTATATTCCATCTTACTCCAGATTTGGTCATGCAAAACTGCAAGTTCAGGAGAATCTGGCCGCTCAGAAAAAGGATTGTAGCCTTGATTTATGACCCGACCTTCCCACAAATAGCGATAAATATCAGACGTTGTCACAGGACGAATGGGAGCAAGGGAGAGTCGCATCAAAATCCCGACCGCGATAATGAACCACACTATCCGCCGCGAAGTCGCGTGTCCCAATCGCCATACTACAGCTACTGCCAAGCAGAAGACCGCGAACGCGCTTAGGAAGTATATAATTTGCGCTACACGCATCCGGAGTGAGAGATCAGTGTTTGCGAACAGCCACAGGAGATACCAAAGCATTGGAGCGACGAGTACGAGAACAAGAGATGCTGCGTAACGCACTGTAGGTTGCATCGCAAATAATATGGATTTCAAAATAGATCAACTACAATAAAAATTGAGAAGCTGGGTTTTGTTCATATATAGGCATTATCACTTTTTGTATGAAACTGCATATAATATATTATTGTTTTCTTCCATTCTGCCTGTCGCTAGCGATCTTGTGCTTATCCCTTATTGGGAGATTTCTACCGGTTTACCGCTAATTATTCCCTCTTAGAAGCGATGCTCATCTATGATGAAGATAAGATTCTTTACGCTCTGTTCACTCGCACAAGCTCTCACCGATTTATGCAGGGCTAGCCACAAGTGGTAGCGCGATGACCACAGTATTTCCCTCTTTCTCATCTGCTCGTATATCAAGGGTTCCACCATGGGAGTTTAACACAGCCAAGCAATAGCGATATCCGAGTCGGCGAGCATGTGTTCCATCCCACGCTGGTTCCCGGTTTATTTCTTCGCTCATTAGAGCTTGACGCTCCGCTTCGCTTAGCGGCTCACCCTCATCCGAGATGGCAATACTCATGGTATGGTTATCGGTCTCCTCTGCCACCAGCGATACCTTACGGTGATTCGGTGTGAATCGCACGGCATTGTCCAGGAGGGTTGTCAACATGCGAAGCAAGGAGTGAGCCATGCCCTGAACATTTGCCAGGTCATCCGCGATTTTTACTTGTAGATTTACATGCTTCGCATCTGCCCCTGGGTCGCCTCCTGTCTAGAAGGTGTGGCGACCTCCG
>CAYFQZ010000073.1:0-1994 GCA_964345305.1 uncultured Ignavibacteria bacterium
GACATAACGCTTACCTCTTTCCAAGGCATAATACCCTCCTTTCCAACGACGGTATTATACCTCAAAGTGTAACCTGTGTCTCCGAACATGTGTAACCTATGTCCCCGGTCCGTACACCCATCAAGGGAGGGGGAAGTCTGTGACCGAGACCCGTCTGGATGGTTCCTTCTCCCCTTGGGGGAGAGGTTAGGAGGATAGATTTGTGGGTCCAGATTCGTATCTCGACAGACAGCCGTTAGCAGGGGACATATCATGATTGCTTTTCTATCGGTACCACGCAGATGAAGGCGAATTTTTCATCGCTATCGTTCTTGAATTGATGCTCCTCATCCGGTGGAACAAAGGCAGCATCGTCCTTTTTCAAAGGAAGGTTCTTTTCCTCGGTGACGAGGATTCCTCTGCCCTGCAATACAAAGACTTCATGCTCCCAGGAATGTGTATGATAAGGGGTAAATCCGCCAGGAGCCACCTCGAATAAGCGCATGGCGAAATTGGGCACACCATCTTTTTCAGAGATCAACCATCTAACGGTCACTTCCTTGCTGCCGAGCTCCTTTACCTCTTCAGCCCTGACATCCTTAAAATCAGCTACTTTCATTTCTCCTCCCTATGAATTTATCTGAATAGCGAGATTCGCAATGATAGGCGGCACGCGTGCACGTGCGCCCGCCCTGGGAACTAACTTATCCTTTCCACCTTGAAGATCACCGGTCTGAACCAATCCGTGCAGCCGGTAATGACGGTAGCTTTCTGTTTCATTCCAGGCATGTTGGCCCCTGCGGCAACACTGAATATATCCCTGCGGATATCTGCCCAGGCCCAGGCACAAAAACCCTCCGGCACTTCAGCGGAATAGCCGTCCACGATAAACTCTTGACCGTCCACAAAACGGTCACATGGGCCAAAGTCTTTGGACGTATCTTCGTCCAGATACTCATCAATCAGGTCCCGGTTGATGGTTCTCTTCAGTACGGTGATCCTGCATTTTGGTGTCTCGAAAGCCATCTGGAAGTCTCCTCCTTCGTAAATCTCGTGGAATTGTCTGAGTTCTTAGTCACCGGGCATGAAGCGTGTCAACTATTGCTAATAGGGTATACGTATTGAGGCTTTTTTGTGGTGCAAGTACCGAAGCGTCTGGTAGGAGGGGTGCATAAATGAGCCCCGAACAGAATCTGCACCATTGGCATCCTCAAACGAGCTATTAGTTGCGCCTTTTCGTCTCTATAAACTAGAATTATCTTCAGCCGACTCGGGATATCAGTTGACTCTACGGTTTCTTGATTGGGATATAGATGTACATATCTAGCTTACCTTCGTCGGGCTGGAAATTCTCATCATACAACTCGAATTCCGGCCCATCGGTTCGTTGATAACCTGATTGAGGCAGCCACTCTTTGCAGACATGTCTGAACGCCTCCACGATGTTCGGCAGAGTGCATGGAAAAACAGCGTAGGTCTGCTCCGGCACCTCCCAACACACCATGTCCTCAGGAACATCGGCCGTGCTTTTCACCTCAAACCCGGCAACATAATCGAACTCGCCGCTTTTCATGTCGAAGTTGTCCATCACACCATAGCAGACGTGAGGATTCACCTTATGCTTGACCTCATCCATCCTTGGCTTGAACTTTTGCCATAGCTGAGGGATTTCCTTGTTCTCGTTTTTCCCGCGGTACTTCATTCCGACGACAGTGAATGCCGGTCTATTGCTGATTTTTGGCTCCATATCTCTCCTCCTTGTTTTCTATCACCGCCATATCTGCCGTGTGGGTCATCTTGAAGCGTGGATTTGCCCTTGAACTATACGCCAACAACTGGGTCGAATTCGTGGGCGGGGGGATCTGCCTAGAGCACGACAAGTCCCCTCACGGACTCCTTTCGTCTTCTCTCCTTAGGTTCTCCTACCGGTCGGCTTATCGAAAATGTGAACTCTTTCTAAGTCAGGAACAAGCCAGACGGTTTTGTCCTCTGGGATTTTTTGATCGGGCTTCAAT
>CAYFQZ010000074.1:0-3643 GCA_964345305.1 uncultured Ignavibacteria bacterium
AGTGGATCTCTGTCTAGTCAATCCTGTGTCTCCCTCTGTTTAGCCAAGATCGATCAGCTCGACCAGCGACTCGATTCTGCCCTTAAATGCCTTCACTTCAATTCTGTCGCTTACTCTCAACTTGCCAGCATCCGTGATGATTTTCAAATCCGGCAGTCTCCGGGTAACGGAGTAACCTCTTTTGAGAACCGACAGAGGGGATAGCGCTTTCATCTTCTCCCTGAGCAAAGATATGCCGCTGGTTCTGATGTCGAAATAGATTTTCGTCATCTCAGCCAGCTGCTGACCGACTTCGTCAAGTTTCTGTGACCTTTGGGTTATGATGTCCAGAGGTCTTCTGAAACCGTAACTTTCTTTGATCCCTGTCAGTTTCTGGTTGGAAAGCTCCAGCTGCGAAGAGAGTGAAAAGGCCAGTTTCCGCATCTCAGCCTGGAGCTGTCGCAAAAGTTCTTCCTTGTCCTGAACCACCATCTGCGCGGCGGCAGAGGGAGTGGCTGCCCGGGCGTCGGCCACGAAATCGGCTATGGTGAAATCGATCTCATGTCCCACCGCTGAGATTATCGGAATCCTGGAAGCGTAGATTGCCCTAGCCACCACCTCCTCGTTGAAGGCCCACAGATCCTCCAGGGACCCTCCTCCCCGTCCCACTATCATCACGTCGATCTTCCCATAATCATTGAATTCTCTTATGGCCTGGGCAATCTCCTCGGCCGCTCCTTCTCCCTGCACTCGCACCGGCTTCACCACGATGCTCACGCTGGGAAAGCGGCTCTGGACTATTCTGATTATGTCCCTCACCGCCGCTCCGGTGGGGGACGTTACCAACCCTATGGTTTGAGGAAACTCGGGGATAGGCTGCTTGTGCTCCTCGTCAAACAGACCTTCCTGCAAGAGCTTCTCCCTCAGCTGCCTGAACGCTATCTCGAACCTGCCCACGCCGCCCGGAATCAACTGGGCCACGTCCAGCTGATACTGTCCGTTCTTCTCGTAGACGGTTATGCTTCCCCATGCCGTCACCTGCATCCCGTCTGCAGGTTCAAACCCAAGCTGATCCCCACGGAATCTCCATAAGGTGCACCTTATCTGGGAGTTCTCGTCCCTCAGGCTGAAATACCGGTGCCCCGAGGAGTGAAGAAGATAGTTAGAGACCTCCCCTTCCACCCAAACCGCGGGAAAGTTCCCTTCCAGCACTTCTTTTATTTCCCTGGTGACCTCGGTCACCGTGTACACCTTCTCCTGCATACCTCTCCCGGAGATCACGGTCCGGCTGCTGAGATCGAATGCGTGCCGGTCTCCATCTGTTCGATTCTTCGCACCCAATCCAGAATATATCTTTTGCAGAAGATTATGTCAAACAATATGTAAGCAAGATCACCGATATTTGAGCATCTGCAGGATCTTCCGTCCGCCAGGTGTCATGTGGTTCTGACAATGTCTCCCCACGCTTTCCCGAGGCCCGAGTGAGCTTTTTTCATCTCTCGCCCAGACCGTTGTGTTCGCATGACCCGGTTTGACCGGGAGACCGTCAGCCTGTTAGAGTCAGGATAAGTTGCTCCAGAAGCTTGCAGTCACGGCAGCTATCGTTGCCCGAAGGAGGATTCTCCAAATCATATGTCTCTCGCACCTTTTCCAGAAGGGGAGGGATTATCCGTTCATCCTCGATTCTCACTTCCAATATATAGCCTGCAAAACCCATCAGGAAGCCGTCTTCCCTTACCAGTGAATCCAGCTCGTTCTCGGTCAGCTCCGTCTGCGGCTCCATGTAAACCAGGGCAAGCCCGGAGACGGGATCGAACCCCTGACGCTTTCCGATATAAGCGTAGGCGTTTAGTTGAACCCGGTACAGCGGCAGCAGGCTATCCTGGGCTTTGCTAAACCTGGAGGTTTTGTAGTCAATGATGAGGTAGGAGCCGTCTTCTCTCTCGATTATCTCGTCCGGCATTCCGGTCAACGTGACCTCACTATATGGATCCGTCACGTTGAACTTGGAATAGTGAGGGACCTTAACCGGACTCCCCGGCTCGGCCAGTTCCCTCAACCACGAAGGCAGCCGTCGGTAACGGGCGAAGTGAACGCTGGTGACCTTCTTGGTGTAGGAATCGATGGAACTGAATATTCCCGGAAAAATCTGAAAAGGAAGTTTGTTCTGGCAGCGCATCTTGAGCCAGAAACAGCGCGGACAGAAATCCGGCAAAGCTAAAACTCCAAGGTCTTTCGCTGAAATTCTTATATTCGCCATCTCTCTCATCTCCGTTTTAGAAAATCCTTACTTGCAACATCCAACCTTCGTCTTTCCCAAATCTTCCGACCCGCTTGCAGGGTCTACGAAAAAGCGGCTCATCGCTGGTCAAGGGCGAGCTTTCCCCTTCGGACCTGCGGAAGAGAATCCTGCCTGCCTCAGCAACGACCCAGGCCTGAGTCCGAAGGGCTGGCAGACATCGGCGCTAAACGTAATGTCCACTCAGCGGCCAAGAGGCGCACTTACGGGCTCCACCGAACTAGGTTGTCCATTTTCGCGCGCAGCGGCTTGAGAGGCAAAAGCCCTACGATCCCGTCGACCGGCTTACCCTGGCGGAAGAATATCAGGGTGGGCGTACCCCTTATCTTGTACCTGCTGGCGGTCTCCGGATTCTGCAGTACGTTCAACTTGAAGACTCCGACTCGCCCGGCATAATCCGGTCCGATCTCATCCAAGAGTCCGCTCATGACCTGGCAATGAGAGCAGCGGGGTGACCAGAACTCCACCACCGACGGAACCTCAGATCCAAGCACAACTTCTCCGAAAGACTGGTCGGTTACCGGAACGGGCCTTCCCGGTTTTGGCGGCCTGGAAAACAGGTTTTTTAAAAATCCCATGATCTGCTGAATCCTGCGTTCGTGTTTCCACCACTTGAACACAAATCCTGAGGGGCTTGTAATCCCGAAAATGAAAGAAGCCTATCTCCGTTTCTCCTGCTGAGAGACGAAGTGGTTAAGATATCTTTGCCCCTTGGCGGTTATTTCGTAGTAGGTATGGTTCCGATGCTTGATCCACTTGCGGTCAACCACGTTCCTTCGATACCGGATCATTGTCTTTTCCACTCGTTTCAGAAGCTTCAAACCGCGGAGCTTCTTGTGTCGATCAAACACCTCACGCGGGTGGACCCCCAAAATGCCTGCCACCATCAGGGAGTAATCTATGCCCATATCCTGGTGATGTTTCAGAATCCGGAAGTCGAGTTCCTCCAGCTGCAGGTAATCCTCTTCCGGCTCGTGCTCCTTTTCCTCCAAGATCTCGTCCCAGCGCAGGGAAAGCAGGCGGGCCGTCTCGACTTTCTCTAGGCTTGCACATCCACTCCTATGAACAACGATCAGATTATTGTGGCTGGAGTACCCTGAGATTGGGTCGGGCGGCTGAGGGAAACAGCATCGCGCCTGTCTGTAGTTTCGCTTCAATACCCTGATTACTTCGCGGGCCATAATAAGCCTCCGTACATTCTCTTATAGGATAAGAGAAATCCTCGCCAAGTCAAGCTCATCTTCCAACAGCCGTCTCTACAAACGAAGGCTCGGTCGATTTTTCTTTAAAACAATCTAGGGCAGCCTGCGTATAGTTAGATAACTCACAGGTCCGTTGTACGGATTTATACTAAATGGTCATAAG
>CAYFQZ010000075.1:0-2054 GCA_964345305.1 uncultured Ignavibacteria bacterium
TCCGTGCGGTTGTTCCAGTCCGTCAGGTATTTACCCGCATCGCAGAATTTCCGACGCCTACAGTTATCATGGACCGTCCCAGCAAAGTGTTGCAGTGGCCGCTTGAAAGCATCAAGCGAGGGAACCGCATTATTTTTCAGGTAGTAGAGGACCGTGTCAAAGAACCAGGTGGGGTGGACCGGGCAGCCAGGCAGATTGATCAAGGGTTTCGATACATGGTGTTTTGCCAAGAAGAAATCGACACCCCGTACGTCCGGCATGCCTGCCCTCGGAATGCCGCCGTAGGTGGCACAGGCCCCAATGGCGATAATCGCGGCAGCGGCTTCCGCCGCCTGAACAAATTTGGCCTCCAAGGCACCGCCGGCAACCTCAAGAGAACACTCATCAGTAGCGGGCAGAGAGCCGTCCACGACCAGGAGATAGCCCCCTTCAGCAATGGCTTGATCTAGGGCATATTCAGCCACATCGCCTGATCCGGCCATAATGGTCTTGTGGTGGCGGATGCAGACCACATCAAGAAGCACATTCCGCAGATCAGGTGTCAGGCAAGCCAGCACGGACTCTGTGCATCCGGCACAATCCTGGCCCTCAAGCCATACCACGGCCAGCTTCTTTTCGGCTGCTTCGGTCAGCCTGGGGCACTTTAGCAGCGGGCCGAGTCCCAATGCGGCCGCGGCCGCCATTGTCATCTTGATGAAGTCACGTCCGGTGATCACAAAAGCTGTGATCTTTCCCGTATTCATAGCATCACGCCGCGATTACAGGTTTCTTGGTCTCTGTTACTACCTTCCACGTACCTCCTGTATCACCCTCCCCTCGTATGATTTTAAGTCGGCTTGCGTGCTGTTTTGCGGCGATTGGCCTTCGTTGGCAATGTTAGCTCTTAGAAGAACTGGAGAATGCCTTTTCAGAAAAACGAAAGGTTTCCGCCGCGTCGTTCCAAGAAACTCTTCATCCCCCGAAAGGCAGACATTCGGAGCTAAGGCAATAATCGTTTCAGAAAAAGAGCTTGACTTTAGGATGGGGCTCACGTAGGAAGAATTTTTGGCATAGCAAGGGGGTGCTCTCCTTGCGCATGTCGCTGAGGGGCTATCAGACAAGGAATTTGCGGATCCCCTGATAGTCCCTCACCTAAACCTTCCTAGCTTATGGTTTCTTAGAGCTTATCCACTCCCGTTGTGACTTTCCTTTTTCTGTGCTTTGCTTTCAAGTCGCATTCTGCGATCTTCTTCGGAAGGTGCCCAGCCCTTTGAGGTTGAAGAGACTATTCCACGCGAGTCGAGGTCTTGACAGAGGAAATTTCAGTAATCATTGATCATGTGCTTGGTGGGCTTTTATATATGCTATCATACGCCATAAATGTCATAAAATGCAACGCCAATTAATTGCCAGTCAATTGCCAGTCTATAACTGGTATTACGGGAGGGATAACAGGTAGGATCTGAGGTTTGCTTTCTTGTTCTTTAAACCAGGTTTCGCTCTGAGGTTCTCTGTGTGAAACTCAACCGCCCTCGGGGACACATTCAATAATTCTGCGATCTCTTTGGTTGTTTTCCCCTCCTTGATAAGAGCCGCCACCTGGATTTCTTTGGGTGTGAGGCCCAAATATTTCGAGGACAACTTTTGCAAGAATGGAGAAACAATACTGTTTAGGTGTGATTCGATAATGCTTACATAGGCGATCTGCTTGGCACCTAACCCGGTGTTTTTTAAGGCTCCAACGTAGGGTAAGACCAGTTCCTTCACGTTTGACAGAACATTTTCCTCAAGCTCGATCTTATCTTCTTCCCGACGTTTTAGCAAGACTTTCAAGGCGGTGTTCACTTCCTCAAGGCTACGGGCCTGATCCTTCAATTCTTCCTTCCTCTGCCGGAGTGCCTCCTCGGCCCGTTTGCGTTCCGTCATTTCTTCGCGGAGCTCCGTTGCATATATGATGGCTTGGTCATAGGCAAGTTGCAGCCGGCGAAAACCATCTTGAAGCTCCCCCTCTACCCGCTTGCGCTCCGCGATCCTTTCTTCTTCGATTTTAAAAACATCCCAGAAGAGACGAGCAG
>CAYFQZ010000076.1:0-1959 GCA_964345305.1 uncultured Ignavibacteria bacterium
GTCGATTTTGATCTTATCGCCGGACTTAAACCTCCCTTTCAGAATCTGGTTGGCCAGCGGCTGCGTGACAAGCTTCTGAATGGTTCTCCTCAGCGGTCTTGCGCCGAAGGCAGGATCGAAGCCCACCTCGGCTAGATGGTCTCTCGCCGCATTGGTTAAGCCTAAGGTTATCTCCTGCTCCGCGAGTCTCTGGTTGACCTCCTTAAGCTGCAGATCGACGATATTCTTTATGTCCTCTAAAGACAACGAACGGAATACTATTACTTCGTCTATACGATTCAAAAACTCAGGTCTTAGAGATTTTCTCAAAAGCTCCAGAACCTCCGATCTCATATGCTGGTACGACTCCTCTTCGTTTTCTACGGTGATTTTCTTGGACATCTCGGCTATCAGAGATGCACCTACATTGGAGGTCATGATGAGTATGGTGTTCTTAAAGCTGACGGTTCTTCCCTGATTATCGGTCAGCCTCCCATCGTCCAGAACCTGGAGAAGGAGATTGAAGACCTCGGCATGGGTCTTCTCTATCTCGTCGAAGAGGACGATTGAGTACTGCCGTCGTCTCACCGCTTCGGTGAGCTGTCCCCCCTCCTCGTAGCCCACGTATCCCGGGGGAGCACCTACCAGCCGCGATACGGAGAATCTTTCCATATACTCGGACATGTCGATTCTGATCAAGGCGTTTTCGTCGCCGTACAGCGCCTCCGCCAGCGCCTTGGCAAGCTCGGTTTTTCCCACGCCGGTGGGGCCCAGGAATATGAAGGAGCCGATGGGGCGTTTGGGATCCGAAAGGCCAGCCCGGGCACTCCGGACGATGTTGGCAACTGCCTCCACCGCCTGATCCTGGCCCACCACCCTCCGGTGCAACTGCTCTTCCAGCGAGATCAGCTTTTCGGCCTCCGTCTGGGTGAGTTTGGTCACCGGGATGCCGGTCCACTTGGACACCACCTCCGCGATGTCTTCTTCGTCCACCTCTTCCTTGATCATTCTCCCGTCTTTCTGTATCTTTATCAGGAGCTGATTCTGCTCTTCAAGCTCCTTTTGCAGATGGCCCGTCTCTCCGTATCGTAACCTTGCCGCCTTCTCGTAATCTGCTTCTCTTTCCGCCTTGTCCGCCTCTATCTTGGTCTGCTCCAGTCGCTCCTTCAGTTCACGGATGCGGGTGACTATGGCCTTCTCCTTTTGCCAGTGATCCTTGAGCTTGGTTTCTTCTTCTCGCAGGGCAGCCAATTCTTCCTCGATAGGTTTGAGCCTTTCCTTGGCGTCTTTTTCCCTTTTCATCCCTTGCTTTTCGATCTCCAGTTGCCGGATCTTCTTGACCACGACGTCCAGCTCCTCGGGCATGCTGTCTATCTGTATGCGCAGGTCTGCGGCCGCCTCGTCCACCAGGTCTATGGCCTTATCCGGGAGAAACCTCTCGGTTATGTATCTTTCGGAAAGCTTGGCAGCCTCCACCAGCGCGCCATCCTGGATTCTCACGCCATGATGCACCTCATATCTCTCTTTCAAGCCTCTCAGAATCGAGATGGTCTCCTCGATCGAAGGCTCGCCGATCAATACCGGTGCGAAGCGTCTTTCCAAAGCTGCGTCTTTTTCAATGCTCTTCCTGTATTCATCCAACGTTGTGGCACCGACGCAGCGGAGCTCGCCGCGTGCGAGTGCCGGCTTGAGCATGTTGGAAGCATCCATGGCACCGCCGACTGCTCCAGCGCCCACGATGGTATGAAGTTCGTCGATGAAAAGAATTATGTTCCCTTCCGCTTTTTCAATCTCTTTGAGAATGGCCTTGAGCCTTTCCTCGAATTCGCCCCTGAATTTTGACCCGGCTATAAGTGAGCCTAAGTCCAGGGCGACCACCCGACGTCCTTTCAGGGATTCCGGAACGTCCTCCTGTACGATCTTCAGGGCCAGGCCCTCGGCAATAGCAGTCTTTCCCACGCCGGGCTCGCCTATCAGCAC
>CAYFQZ010000077.1:0-12216 GCA_964345305.1 uncultured Ignavibacteria bacterium
CCTGCGACCAATCATTTCTTCGTCAACAACGGGGATGGCTCCTTCACCCGAGTGACCGAAGGCGTTATAGCGACTGACGCTTTCCTCTCAACCACGCCCGCATGGGAAGACTACGACAACGACGGAGACCTAGATCTCTTCGTGGGAGCTCACCATTCCCCAATATGTCTGTATCGAAATGACGAAGAGGAGTTCACCAAGATGAACAACACCGAAATCGGCCTGACCGAGGACGAGGGAAACGGGAACTGGGGCGATTGCGACGGTGACGGTGATGTTGATCTTTTGGTTACTCGACCTCAGCTCAACACCAATTCGTTGTTCGGCAACAACGGAGACGGAACCTTCACCGAGTTGACCAGCTGCGTGATCGGCCAGGACAGCTCGATCACAGGAAGTTGGGGAGACTATGATAACGACGGCGATCTGGACCTGTTCGCCACCTATGGTCGGAATCAGCCCAACCTGCTCTACCAGAATGTCGGCGGCGGTGAATTCATCAAGGTAACCGGGCAGGACATCGTCAACGATAGCGGCTACTGGAGCGGCAGCAGCTGGGGCGATTATGATAACGACGGCGACTTAGACCTGTTTGTGACAGGCAATTACCAGTACGCCTCCCGGCTGAACGCACTGTGGGAAAACAACGGAGACGGCACTTTCTCAAAGGTCACCGAGGAAGAGGTCGCGGCTGACTCCGAGGCCTCTGCCGGCGCGGCTTGGGGTGATTATGACCGCGACGGCGATCTGGATCTGTTCGTTGCCAATCAAGACTATCAGGACAACGCCCTGTATCGCAATAACGGAAGTGTCAACGGCTGGATCAACGTCAAGTGTATCGGCACCAATTCGAACAGATCCGCCATCGGGGCGAAGGTTCGCGCCTGGGCAACCATCAGCGGCACACCGGCGTGGCAACTTCGCGAGATCTCCGGACAGACAGGCAACCATGGCCAGAACAGTCTGAATGCACACTTCGGTCTGGGCGACGCAGCCGTGGTTGATTCTATAAAGGTCGGGTGGCCCAGCGGTCTGCTGCAGATTTTGACCGATGTCAGTATAAATCAATTTCTGGTCATCACCGAACCACTTTTCGGTGATGCTAACGGAGACGGCCTGGTAGACCTTGGAGACGCGGTCTATCTCCTGAACTACCTGTTCAAGGGAGGCTCTGCGCCTGAACCGATGGAAATCGGAGATGCCAACTGCGACCAGGTGGTAGACCTTGGAGATGTGGTCTACATCCTCAACTACCTCTTCAAGGGCGGCCCGCCGCCGTGTGGATAGCCAAAAGGAGACCGTCTCTTCCTTGACTTGAATGTGACGGGCCGGCCGCAGCCAATTGCGAAGATTCTTCTGACCGGCCAGATAAATCGGCTGTTCCTGCGAATGAGGTAATCCACTGACCCTCAACGCAATAGAGGAACGCCCATTTTTCTGTCGCGCAATCTCTTGCGCGAGAACGGAAGAAACCGCGGCTTAGTGGCAAGCAGCGGCTATCCAAGTTCCTTAATTCGTTTGAATTGTTGGGCTTGGCGTGGACGGCCAGCTTCTTCCACCTCCCGCAATTCCGGTACGGTTTTTGTTGTATCACTGCCACGTAGAAAACAGTTTACCGTCAGTCGCTAGTGCCCCCGTGGTGCCCGTTAGGCAGTCCGGACAACGGGCACTGCTGTACATATGTTCGGTGGTCGCCGGGGAGCGCTGCCCGCATTCAGAACCTGCGTCGGCGCCGAAACACGGACGCGGTGTCATTCGGAAGAAACACAGAAGCCTTCACTCAGTATGACCAAATCACTAGGGAGCGATGAGGAAAAACAAAGCTATTAAGGATACAACCTAAAGTCCCGAACCGTGGTGGTATCAGAAAGGAGAGCGCTGTGTTCAGAATAGCGGCACTTGCTGTATTTGTGGGCGTAATGTCGGCCGCATCTGCCCGGGCAGAAGGCTTTGTCTCTTCTCAGGCGGCGATGCAGGTTGCGCATGAACTGATTCAGAGAAACGCCGCCTATTATTCGGCTCACCCGGAACGTGCAGTAAACAGCCCGGAGTGGAGATTCGCCGATCCTGCCGATCCGATTCTTGTTCACGCCTACCCGGAGCTTGAACCCTCCTATTATGTGGTGCCGGTTGTCAACCCGGAGAACCAAGTAATCTCTTTGATCGGAGTCGGTGCCGAGGAACAGGCTTGGCAATGGTACGCTCGTGTGCATTTGAACAGATATCCGCAGGTGAGCCGGAGTCAGGCTCTCATCATCTGCCAGCTGACAGTCGAAGATGTGCAGATATCTACCCCGAAAGTCGTCGAGATGCCCAACAAGAAGTTCTATTGGCTTTGCGAGCTTGATGATCGACCATTGAAGCAGATTTTCGTGAGCATCGACAACCCCTCTGAGGTATGCACAAATCTTGATCCGGGTTTCTCCAGCTTGACCGCCAAGACCGAACTCGTCGAGATCGATTCTCCGCTTCCAGAAAAGGGAACGGGCCTCTCCCAGAGCAAAAGCTATACTTACCCCGACTTCTATAACATGGAGGTTCCTTTCTATTATCAGGACTCTTCCTTTTACTGCGGCGAAGCTTCGTTGGAGATGGTCTTTGACTACTGGGGACCCGACATAGGTCAAGACGATATTGGCGATGTTGCAGATGCCCTGTCGGGCCTCGGCACCAACCGCACCAACATGATAAGGGCTTCTCATTTCAGCAGCATCAGCACCGCCATCCAAAATCCCGCGATCAATGGATACAGCGAAAGACCTTTGGGATACTGCGGCAATTACCAGCGCTGGAATCTTTACAGTCACTTCATCACCCGCTACGAGGATTTGAAGAATCTTATCTCCAACGACTATCCCGTTCTGGTACTGACCTGGTACAGTGCCGGCCACACGGCTGGGCACTACCGGGTGGTTAAAGGATACGATGATAACCTTGACGTCTTCATCGTGCACGACCCCTGGTATACACCACCCTACTCCGGTCCCGACGTTCACTTCAACCAGGCCTTTCTCGTGGACGATCTCTGGCTGCTGGGTGACCGGTGGGGTCTATTCTCCGCTTCCTGGCGCGTGGACATCGAGGTCGACTCGCTGGTAGGCACAGAGCAGCTTTTTACGGTGAGCACGGAGTTTGAGTATCGAGGTCCTCACCCATTCGAGAATCAGTATGTCGCTGACAGCATCCAGGCCACGATTGTCTTGCCTGCGGGATACCAGGTTGTTGACCCGTCTTCCACCATTTATTTCGATCCTCAGGGTTCAGGTTATTCCGATAATGCGGTCTGGCAGGTCTCCGCTCCACCGGCGAGCTCGGGTCCTGATACTATCATGGTGGAAGTAAAGGGAAAGATCTCCGGCTCGAGTAATTCCTACCCCAGCTATCAGGACTGGATCGGAGGCACAGGAGACGCTGACCTTAGAACCATCGATTTTGTCGCAGGCGACGCCAACGGAGACGACCTGATAGACCTCGGCGACGTGGTATACATCCTGAACTACCTGTTCAAAAACGGTTCAGCTCCAGTTCCTTTGGCAGCGGGAGATGCTACGGGCGACGGTGTAATTGATCTGGCTGACGCGGTTTACCTGCTCAATTATCTGTTCAAGGGCGGGCCGCCGCCAGGCTGTTAGTTACGAATTGGCCCCACATCCGAGAACATACGATTAGCCCCGGTTCTCAGAGAGCTGGGGCTTTTCTTTTGCTCAAAGGCACCGACAGGGCCGGTTCACGTGACAGTGCTTGCGTATCATGCTACCTCCCACAGACTTGAACACAAAAAGGATAATACGACTTGCTGGTCGCGCCTGGAAGCCGAGGGGTTGAACTACGACATGCGGAGAGCAGAGAGAGTAATCAGGGCCCAGTTGCCTCGTAGCTAAGGCATTGGCAAGAAGCGAGGGAAGGTTTGTAAGCGTCCTCTTTCTATAAGAATTCGCTTGCCTTTTTGGGCGTCGTAGTTATTATATTGGTACATTCACCACGTGTAAACACGATCACGTCGTATCCGCAGTTCAGCAACTTTGGATGCTGTCCTGCTCGGGGGCGAAGGAGCGCTGTTTCAATGTACGTTCCGCACCAGGTTGGTTATCAGGATCGTTTGTCCAATAGTCCAGGTAGTCCTGTTCCACACGGTGCCTGCCAGGAAACGCTCGCTATTTGTAAGGATTCCCTTTCGAGGAGCCCACCGGACCGGGATTGAGCATATTTCCGTGGCGAGACGAATGCCATTAATCATGTGGCACAAATTAGGAGGTTTGTCATGCGTAAAGCTTCAATTTTCATTTTCGCTATTTTGGTCGGATTAATCGGTTCGACCATTCAAGCCGGGGAACTGATTAACTATCAGGGTCGTTTGACCGACTCTGAAGGCAACCCGGTGGCTGATGATACCTATCAGCTAACATTCAGCTTATATGATGACTCTACCGGTGGCTTCCTGCAATGGTCGGAGGTACATCCTTCAGTTCAGTCCGAAGATGGGCTGTACTGTGTCATGCTGGGCAGCCTCACCGATCTGGATGCTTCGATTTTCGAGACCGAACCGTTGTATCTTGAAATCCAGGTTGGCGTGGAGGTTATTTCACCTCGTACCCGGTTGACATCGGCGCCCAGCGCTATCAAAGCCAAAAACATGTCCGGCGGAGATATTGAAACCGGCCCAAGTTCGCTGGTGGTCAAAAGCGCCACTGGGGATACGGGTATTGTAATGGGTGCAGTGCCTGGCAAAAGTTCCGTAATGCAACTTGTATTGAATAATCTCGAAGGAGACCCTATCGGACCTATGCTTGAGATGACATCCAATCCCTTTGCCAGCAGCGGTGTCTTAATTCATGCGGCTGAGCCGTTAGATGAACCAAGGATAGCCATCAATGCCCATCGGTCTGACAGCTCCGAGATTGTCATGTATAGACCGGGAGCTGTTCCGCATGATGAGAAGATAGCATTGGGAATGAGGACAGGTTCCAACGGCACATTTTTTGACGTCTTCGCTGACGATGGGATGGGTAGGTTGTTCGAAATCAGCGGCAATCATAACACTTATGAAGCCAACATTAGATTTCTCCATCCTCCTGAAAAGGAAGTTTTAGCAATAAGTAGTGCCCCTTCTACCGGCGCCAGCATTTATATGGCCACTCCCTTACCGGAACCGCCCAGAGTTTTGGAGATGAGTGTCAATGAATCTGCGGGTGAATGGGGCGGTTACTTTGACATGTACAGTATTGATCCGACAGATGATGGTGCAAAGATATTCGAAATCAGCAATACTGCATCTTCTGGCGCCAGTGTCAAGATGTTCAACCCGGTGCCGGAACCGCCGGCCACGCTTATGGAAATGAGTGTCAATGAATCTGCGGGTGAATGGGGCAGTTACTTTAATATGCACAGCATCGACCCAGCGGATGAAAAAGTATTTGAAATCAGCAATACTGCCTCTTCCGGCGTCAGCATCAAGATGATGGACCCATCAGACGAGCACCCAGTTATCCAGATGAACACTGGCGCTGGTCGAACCATTGGTGGGAGCATCAAGATGTTTAACCCGCAGCCGGAACCGCCGGCAGTCTATTTTGATTTGAATGCCACTCCCACCGCCGGTGCCAGCATGAACATATATGATGACATTGGTAAGGTGATGGGCACCGAAGGCTCGCCGTTTAACTCCGGACATAGTATCAAACTCTTCAACCCGGTGCCGGAACCGCCGGCGGTGGTTGCTGAGATGGCAGGCAGTTACGACGGCAAAGGCGGAACCGGTCAAGTCGCGGTTTATGATGATGCCAATCACCTGCAATCCTCTCTGACACCCGCTAAACTGCTGCTCAATTACGCTTTTGGCGACAATTTTGGCCCGCCGGTATCTTTAGAAGCTTCAGCCAGCCAAGCCAAAGTTGGAATCGGGACTTATACTCCAAGCGAACCGCTTGTAATCGGTAACGATTTGGGCACTCTTGGGGGAGATTGGATTGTAATCGGGAATTCGGAAGTTGGAGAAATGTCAGGTTTTGTAGCGGGTGAGGACCTCGATAGCTGTGGCTGGATGAGTTGGGTAAACAATGATAATTGCTTGGTTCTGGGCGCTCAAGGTGTCGACATAGTGTATCTCAAGGACGGCAAGGTAGGCATTGGAACCAACGGCCCGACCGAAGAATTGCATGTAGTCGGGGATATCTGCTATACCGGTTCGATTGGCGCCTGCTCCGATCGCCGTTACAAGAAAGACATTCAGACAATCGGGCATGCAGTGGGAACACTGCTCAAGCTAAGAGGCGTCTCTTACTCCTGGAGGCACGATGAATATCCTGACATGAAGTTTGATGATCAGACTCATCTGGGCTTCGTGGCACAGGAAATCAAGGACCTGGTTCCAGGTGCCGTGCTGGTTGACGACAAGGGCAAAATGTCCGTGGATTACGGCAGGATTACGCCTTTGCTGGTGGAAGCCTTCAAGGAGCAACAGGGACAGATCAAAGAACTCAACGCCCAGATCGCCGACCTGCGGGAGGCGCTTGGAAAGCTGCAAGCAATGAACCGCTAATTGGCAGGAAAGGGGTATTCATGAAAAAGTCATTGTTTCTCTTCATTCCATTGATCCTGATGCTGATTGCGGCCGGTGGTCTTGCCGAGAAACCCAAAAAGGTGCTGCCTTCCAAGACTACCACAGTCAAAAAAGAATCGAAAGAGACAGACAAGCAGGAACAGCCAAAGCCGAACAGGTCGGCTATTACTCCAGCTCAAGTTTCGCCAAAGCAGTATCAACCTCCTGCAGCGATGAAACCGGCCGAAGCGGAACAGAGCCAGGTTCAGCCTGCTCCTGTGGCCAGGGACAAGGGTAGACAGATCAAGTGGCAGGTAATTTCCCAAGGTGGCACCGATGGTGCTTCATCCAGTTACCAAGGTGGCAGCGGTGGTGGTTCATCCAGTTACCGACTCGACGGAACGGTCACTCAGACCGCGGTCGGCTCCGGCAGTTCGGCTTCCTACCAACTACTGCAAGGTTTTTGGCAGAAATTTGGTGAGGCTTATGCCTGCGGCGATGCCAATGAGGATGGGGTGGTCGACCTTGGCGACGCGGTGTATCTTCTCAACTATCTGTTCAAACAGCCATGGCCGCCGCCTGTGCCATATATGTGTATCGGTGACGTCAACAATGACGATCTGGTAGATCTCGGCGACGTGGTGTATGTGCTCAACTACCTGTTCAAGCAGCCATGGCCGTCGCCTGATCCTGGCTGCTGCAGCCCGGTGTGGGCCATCGAGTAGTCGCGTTGTGACAAACTATATTCGGTAGTCAGATTCTCGGGCCGACCTCTGACCCGGTGGTAGGTCTTGCGGATGTGGTGCGCCTGAGTGACTGTCTGCACATAGGTGGTTTTGTTCCTGATCCCCTGGTGACAGACGACACCGACTGTGACGCAGCAGACGATCTTAGTGACGTGGTCTAGCCGCTTAGTCACCTGTTCAAAGGCGTACCTCAACCGAACTGCCAACCGGCGTATTTAAGCCCGCTTGATACTCGGATGGCAAAAGGCCTCAGCAACTTGCAGCCGGGGCTTTTTCCTTCCCCAGCAAGGGAATTGTGAATTCCTCGCCTTTAACCTCCGATGCAAAAGAGTTTCTCTTGACTTTTCTCACTTTTGGCTTATAATTAAGCTGTGTTTGCTGTTTGACTTGCACGCAACCTGCTTGCTCACTAACCTGGAAGGAGGAAACCATGTTAAACGCTAACGTCAGGAGGTGCTCTAGGGTCCTGCTCAGCTTCGCCGCCATGATGCTTTTGGGCGGCCTTGTTGCAGTCGATGGCAAAGCCGAGGCAATCAGCGTGAGGATACCGGTCGGGGCTTACGAGATCGACTACGCGGAAGAGGGACAAATCATCTCGGTGGAAGATTTCGGGCGCCTGCTGGTCCCGGGAAAACCCAATCTGCCGTCAAAGATCTTTGCTATCGCCGTCCCTCCCGGAGCAAAAGTCGCTGAGGTTAGCTTTGACACAGGTGAAGGCATAACACTTTCCGGCACTTATGAAATATCTCCCTCTCCCCTGCCCAGACTCATCAGCATGGAGGATCCTCTGCTGCATGAGCGTGACCAACGCATTTATGAGGAAAACTACAATTCCGTCTATGGTAGCGACGAGCCCTACCCGGCTTTGGTTGGGCAGATGATTCGCACTGCAGGCTTCAGGAAGTACAATCTGGTGGACGTCAGAGTCACGCCCTTTACCTACCGTCCTGTATCTGGCCAACTGACATACTATCCCGAAATTACTGTCCGGGTGAGCTACACCTTCGCCAACGACCTTACCCCGGCAGACATGATCAGGGATGACGTCCCCCGTCCGGAAGAAATAGCAGAGGAGATCATCCTCAACTATGGTCAGGCCCAGACTTGGTATTCTGCTGCTCCGGGAGCAAAGGAAGACTACGACTTCGTGATCATCACTCTTGACGCGCTGACGTCGGCCGTCGCTCCGCTTGCCAACTGGGAGATCACCAAGGGCAGAACCGTCAACGTGGTAACCACCTCCTGGATCAGCGCCAACTACATCGGTTATGATCTTGCCGAGCAGATCAGGAATTTCTTGCGAGACAAATATCCTTCCGATCAGTGGGGCATCGAGGACGTACTTTTAGTGGGCCATTACGACAACGTCCCCATGCGTCGCACAGAGCAGAACTTAGGCTACGGGAAGCCCGAAACCGACTTCTATTACGCCGAACTCTCCTTGCCCGACAATCAGTCCTGGGACGCGGATCAGGATCACCGGTGGGGCGAGAATTCAGACCCGATCGATTTCTATAACGAAGTCAACGTGGGAAGAATTCCCTGGAGTGATCCCACCACCGTCCAGAACATCTGCAACAAGTCCATTGCCTACGAGCAGAACAATGACCCTTCGTTCAAGAAGAATATCCTTCTTTTGGGGGCCTTCTTCTGGGACAACGATCCCAACCCGCGCACGGATAATGCCGTGCTCATGGAGGCCAAGGTTGACCAGCCGTGGATGTCCGACTGGACCATGACCCGCATGTACGAGCAGGGCTACTCCACCTATCCCATGGATTACAACCTCACTTACAGCAACGTTCGCCAGGTTTGGTCGACAAGTACCTTCGCCTTCGTCAACTGGGCCGGTCACGGGTCGCCCACCTCCAGTCACATTTACCACGGCACGGGCGAGGCGTTCGTCTCCAACTCCACCTGTGGCTATCTGAACGACGACTACCCGGCGATTTGTTTTGCCGACGCCTGCAGCAACTCGGATACTGACTATCTGAATCTGGGTCAAGCCATGCTGCAGCGAGGAGCCATCGGCTTCGTGGGAGCCACCAAGGTTGCACTGGGACATCCAGGCTGGGACGACCCCATGGATGGCTCCAGCCAATCACTGGACTACTTCTTCACCATCTACGTCACCTCCGGCGATCACACCCAGGGCCAGGCTCTTCAGCGGGCATTGAGAGACATGTACACTTACGGGCTTTGGAGTTACGTTAAATACGAGACTTTCGAGTGGGCAGCACTGTGGGGCAACCCGAATCTGGGAATGGGCCCGGTTGCATCCCTGAGCCTTCTTCTTCCCGACGGTGTGCCGGATAACGTTCCACCGGGCGCGGCAACCACAATCACCGTCCAGATCACTGAAAACGGTGACACCTACGTGCCTGGCTCAGGGACCCTGCATTACCGTTACGACGGGGGCAGCTATCTTACCTCAGCTCTGGCTTCTTTGGGCGGGGATCTTTACGAGGCCACGCTGCCTGCGGCTGAATGTGACGACAACCCTGAATACTATTTCAGTGCCGAGGGAGCCATCTGCGGCGCGGTTTATAATCCGCCGGGAGCGCCCGCCGCGGTCTTCTCGTCATCGGTCGGGCAGATAGAAGCGGTCTTCGCCGACAGTTTCGAGACCGATCTGGGCTGGACCGTGGAAAACGATCCCAATCTCACGGACGGTGCATGGGAGCGTGGAATACCGGTCGGTGGAGGCGACCGGGGTGATCCTGCCACTGATTACGATGGCTCGGGAAGCTGTTATCTGACCGACAACGTGGATGGCAATTCGGACGTTGACGGAGGCATCACCTGGCTGATCTCACCTACCGTAGATGCTAGCACCGGTTCCGAGGTCAGGGTTCACTACGCCCTGTGGTACACCAACAACTCAGGAGACAATCCCAACAGCGACCTGTTCAAGGTCTATGTGTCCAGCGACAACGGGACTAGCTGGACCCTGGCGGAGACCATAGGCCCGGAGAGTCCGGCCGGCTGGAACATACACGAATTCTTGGTTGCCGACTTCGTTACTCCCACCAGCCAGGTCAGAGTGCGCTTCGAAGCCTCGGACCTGGGCCTGGGTTCTGTGGTGGAGGCGGGCATAGACGATTTCGGCCTCTACGCTTTCGAGTGCGGCGAGGTTATCTGCGTGGATGGTGACGGCGATGGGTTTGGCGACCCCTGGCATCCCGAGAACACCTGCCCCGACGACAACTGTCCCTACCAGTTCAACGCCGGTCAGGAGGATGCGGACGGCGACGGAATCGGAGACGTTTGCGACAGCTGCACAGACACCGACGGAGACCTTTATGGCGATCCTGGATTTGCGGCAAACACCTGCGCAGATGATAATTGTCCGTTTGCATACAATCCGAACCAGGAGAATGCTGACGGCGACGATTATGGAGACTCGTGCGACGTCTGTCCCAACCACCCTGAAGATGACTGCTGCAACCCGGCCGGTTCAAACACCGTGCCCGAGGTAACCTCTTCAGCCACCGAAAACCCGGCTCCGTCGGAGGACCCCTACATATATGTTGCCACCGCCGTGGATTTAGACTGTGATGGAACTGAGCTTGAGATAGGCTTTCTGGATGTTCCCTCCTGGTGTGCTGTTTCGGGGGACACCCTGTCTGGTGTTGTAACCTGCGGTTGCGAAGATACCACGTTCAAAGTGACTGTCTCGGACGGGTCCCTGGCCGACACGCAGGTGGTGCTCCTGACCGTCGATCATTCGAACGTGCCCCCATCTATTACCTCGGCTGGCGATACGATAAATGTCGGCAGCTTACAGGGTTTCGCCTATTCCCCGACCATCGTTGATCCGGACGACGACCATCATACCGTCGCGTATCTTGAGTTTCCGCCTTGGTGTTCGGTGCAGAACGATTCAGCCGTTGGCACCGCTCCTGACACGGCATCCGTGGAAGCGCTGACTGTCACGGCCAGTGATTACTGCAACGCCGACACCCTTTCATTTCTGGTACGAACCTATCTGTGCGGCGACGCCAACTCCGACGCTCTGATTGATCTGGCCGACCCGATTTTCATTCTCAATTACCTTTACAAGGGCGGCACGTCGCCTTATCCCCTGGACGCCGGAGATGCGAATGGTGACGGGATGATCGACATGGGCGACGCTGTTCACCTGATCAACTATCTGTTCAAGAGTGGTCCTGCGCCAAGCTGTTAGCAGGACTTCTTGTGACACAGTCTCGACGAAGTGCTATTGGCCCCAGTTACGGGATAGCTGGGGCTTTTTTCCGGGCCTCAATCAGGCTGACTTCTGTAGCGGCAAAGCGCAACATCACACCGGCTGTCGGGAGATATACCTATTTATGTGCAGTTCCGGTTTATTCCGGCCACCCAGAGATAGTTTTGCTTGACTTTTCCGCTTATTGAGTTATAATGATGCTGTGATTGGTGCGCAAATACTTACCAGAACCTACCTTCCCCTAACTGAAAGGAGGAGAAAAATGCGCAGTTGCGGAAGGGTAGCAGTTATCTTCATAGTCGTTCTGATGCTGGGTGGCTCCGTGGCCGGCATTGAAACCGGCTGGGCCGAGCTGGTCGTGCAAGACGGGGTAGTCAACGTACCCATCCCGATCGGCACGTACGAAGTCAGACATGCCGTTGATGGCCAAGAGGTGTACGTGGAGGAGTTCGGTCGGCTGCTGATACCCGGCAAGCCAAACCTGCCTTCGAGGATCTTCGCCATAGCCATTCCGCCGGGAGCTAAGGTGGCCGGGATTACCTTCGACGTAGGTGAGGGGGTATTGCTCCCCGGGACCTACCAGATACCTCCTGCATCTCTGCCCAGGGTCATCGGTGAGGAGAACCCGCTGCTACATGAGCGTGAGAGGCAGATGTATGAAGAAAACTATAGCTCGGTTTACGGAAGTGACGAGCCATATCCGTCATCGGTTGGAGAGTTTGTTC
>CAYFQZ010000078.1:0-3950 GCA_964345305.1 uncultured Ignavibacteria bacterium
CTATCTGGACGATGCCAAAAGCGATTCCTTCTTCACCCCTGAGGATGCCGAGCTTTTGAAATCTCTGGGCGAAAGGGTGGGCGTGGCTTTGGAAAACAATCTGCTTTTCACCGAGCTTAAAGAATCCCAGGAGAAGCTCCTGCAGGATCTGCGGGGAAGATTCAATTTTGACGAGATATTGGGAAACAGTCCGCAGATGGTGGAGGTGCTCAAGACCGTGGCGGACGTTGCCGACACCGATGCCACCGTTTTGATCGAGGGAGAATCGGGCACGGGAAAGGAGCTTCTGGCCCGGGCCATTCATTTCAACAGCAATCGCTCCAAAAAACCGTTCGTCCCCATCAACTGTGCTGCCATTCCCGAGACCCTGCTGGAGAGCGAACTTTTCTGTTACGAGAAGGGGGCCTTCACTGGTGCAGACCAGAAAAAGCCGGGAAAATTCGAGAGGGCAAATGGTGGAACCATCTTCTTAGATGAGATTGGCGAGATGAGCCCGCTTCTGCAGGTGAAGATATTAAGATTCCTGCAGTCTCGTCAATTCGAGCCATTAGGCTCTAATAAACTGAAGAAGTCGGACGTTCGGATCATCGCCGCCACCAACAAGGACCTTCCTTCAATGGTCAAGGAGGAGAAATTCAGGGAGGACTTGTTTTATAGAATCAACGTTATCAATATCAAGCTGCCTGCTTTGAGAGAAAGAAAACTGGACATAGAGCCTCTGGCCGAATCGTTCGCCATCAAGTTCGGCAAGAAAAACAGTAAGAAGATCAAGGGCATAGATCCCGAGGCTTTGAACGTTCTCACTCATTACCCCTTTCCAGGCAACATCAGGGAGCTGGAGAACATCGTGGAGCGCGCTGCCATCCTGGCCCAGAACGACTGGATCACTAAAGACGACTTGCCCAAAACTCTCTTTGAAGGAAACGACTTCGACTACAAGATCAAAATCCCGCAGAACTATGGGGAGCTGAAGGCTCTGAAGAAAAAGGCGGTGGAAGAAATAGAGAGGTCCTTCTTGAATTACATCCTGACGCAGAACGATAACATAGTCTCCAGGGCCGCCGAAGAAGCCAGAATGCACCGGGTGGAGCTGCACCGGCTGATCAATAAGTACAAAGAAGATTTCAGAGAATCAAGAAAAGCCAAAACCGAAGTCTCCCACCAGTGACCAACCCTCAGCAGAAGAGAATTCCACACATTTCATTTCAGAAGTGCCAAATTCAATGTGGGACTGTCCTTCGCGGCCCTTTCGTTCTTCAATTTGCAAAGCCCGACTGGATTTCACGCCAGAGTGCCGAAGCTGGCGTTTTCCCTTGATTTTTCCAAAGAAATTGCATAGCATAGAGTCTGGAAAAACAAAACAGGCAGCCGGAGCGGCGTGTTTCTCAGCAGGTGCCTGTGCGCGCGGCGCGCATTATCAGACGAGATTCTGCGCACAGGCAAATCCCGGGTTTGGGAGCCTAAATCATAGAGGACAACTTGTAACTCAATTTGAAGCAATGAAAGAATCAAGGCCGCTTAATGAAAAAGTATCAGAGTGGCTACGGAAGCAGGGCTACCCCCTTGAAATGCGAGTAGCTACGCTACTGCGAGCAAGGGGCTTTCATGTCTCACAATCTCACTACTACACCGATCCCGCAACTTCAGCTTCAAGAGAAATCGACATCGTTGCTAGCGCAATGCATCCGTCAGGTTTAGTTGAAGTTGACTTCGTCATTGAGTGTAAGACGACGAGTAAACCTTGGGTACTGTTCACTTCAGAGGAAACTCTTAACGGTTTCAGTAGATTATTTTCTTTCGGAGTCCTTTCCGAAAAAGCGAGGGCCGCCCTCATCAACAAATCGGAACGAGCTCTTCTGTCGCTACCTTGGTACATAAAGGAAGGCCGAGTAGTTTATGGAGTAACTCAAGCCTTCACATCAGGCGACGATATGGCTTACAAAGCTTCGGTCAACGTGTTGAAGGCAACCTTGTCTCGTGGGGACGACATCAAGGAGGAGAGGAAGATTTCAATTCCTTTTACTTTTTCCTTCCCCGCAATCGTGGTCGACGGGAACCTTTTTGAATGTTATCTTGATTGTAACGAAGTTACTCTTGAAGAGATCGATGAAGCTTTCTTCTTTTTTTCTAGCCGTCTCGGAGGGAACATTGGTACCTGCATTCATATCCTATCTGCAAATGGTCTCGAACACTTCTGCGAGGAAGCCAAACAATTGTCAGGGACCCTACTTGAGCTTCTCAAAGAAGATATGGAAAAAGAATGGTATGACCGCGCTAGCGGGTGAAGCTCACAAACATGGAGACGTTTGTGTACTGCAGGATCTTTTTCCCAGGTATGACCCGATGCCCGAGTGAACACATGTTAATTTGTGTGCCTGTCGGGTCCGCTGACCCGACAGGAACCCCTCGCTTCCCCGACAAGGTTGGCTAATGCAAGAGTAGACTCTCCATCGTGAAACTTCGCTGTTCTTCTCTCCGTTACTTAACCTAGAGACATCCAATCTTTGTCAAGGAGGAATAATGAAGCAGGAATTCAACGAAAATCTGTTGAGTCCGCTGCCCGTGGTTCTGGTGGGAGCGATGGTCAACGAACGTCCGAACTACCTTGTAATCGGATACATGTGTCCGTTCAACTTCGGGAAGCACATTTTTTTCAGCTTGTACAAGAAGCGGTATACAAGTCTGGGAATTCACGAGAGCAAGACCTTCAGCGTCAACATACCGTCGGAAGCTCTCCTGGCCGAAACGAACATCTGTGGAAGCAAGTCTGGCCGCGACGTGGACAAGGCATCGCTCTTCGACAACTTTTACGGCGACCTGAAAACCGCACCGATGATCCGCCAGTGTCCGGTGAACATCGAGTGTGAGGTGGCCCAGATCATCGACTATGACCCAAATGAGGGAATAATCGGCAGGGTGGTCAAATCATATGCCGATCCCCAGTGCCTGACTGACGGCAAGCTGGATTGGAGGAAAATACACCCCATAGTCTGGGCCACCGGCGGTGATTTCAACTACTACCGGCTGGGGGAACGGATCAAGCAGGAGGAGCAAAAGGAAAGGTCTTGAGTTCCGTCGGGCTGCGTTCACGGCAAGACATTGCCGGGACCTTGCGCGGGGCCCACGTCGTCATCGCGAGGAGCCCTGCCAGAGGCGGGACGACGCGGCGATCTCTTTCTGGGCGAGCGATCGGTTGGCATGAGATTGCCGCTCTCCCTGACGTCGCTCGCAATGACTTTGCTGTATGTAGACTTCCTGCCAACTTTTTTCTTGCATTTGCCTATGTACATTCGATATTACTAGTGGGCCGCCGGTCAGCCCGTCGACCGCCCACGGTCCACAGTCCACCGCAAAGGCACCGACGGCGAACGAAATCGGGGCAGTGCCGGGCGGGCCTCGGTCGGCGGACGATCGACGGCGGACGGAATGGATGCCGGGCGGGGCTGAGTAAGCGGTGGACGGCGGACGCATTTTGCGGAGGGTTAGTCCTAACTGGTAAGGCAGTGGACTTGAAATCCACCGGCCGCAAGGCCTTGCGGGTTCGAATCCTGCACCCTCCGCCATGAATCTATACTCATCGGAACCTCCCATACCCCCTTATCAGGGGGACAAAAAGCCGCAAGGCCCCCTAACAAGGGGAATTCCGCGAATCCGTAGGATAGGGGGTTGCGAGTAAACGAGGACTTCCGAGACAAGGAGGAACACGACATGCAAGTTCTGGTCATGTACTACTCAAAGAGCGGAAATACCAAGAAGCTGGCCGAAGAGATAGCCAAGGGCGTGGGACAGGTTGAAGGCGTGGAGTGTCTGGTGAAGTCGGTCTCCGAAGTCACAAAGGACGATTTCGTCGAATCGGATGGAATCATAGCCGGCTCTCCCGTGTACTTTGGAACCATGGCCTATCCGGTGAAAGAGGTTTTGGACAAGTTTGTCGGCATACGCGGCGAGAT
>CAYFQZ010000079.1:0-5178 GCA_964345305.1 uncultured Ignavibacteria bacterium
GCGCTCCCAACAAGATAAAGAAAACCGCTGCATGCTTCAATCTGTTTCTCGCGCTTTCTCCAAAAAGATAGAAGCTGTAAGAGATCATCAGCGAGGCAACCAGCATGTCGGAAAACGAAATCCCGGCGAATCCGAACACCCGAGTGGTTCCCGCGTGTGCGATGAACAGAGACAAGTTGTACGCTGCATGTGCGGCGGTGACGGTTAGAAAGAACTGCAAGAACTTCTTGACCTCGTGCCCCTTTATCTCGCTCTGGATTACGTAAAACAAGGCGAACAACTGGACGTGCCTGAATAAATTCTTGATTCCCAGATCCAGGTCCACTGCGTTGACCAGAGACGCTGCCAGAACCACCAGGAAAAGGAGTATAGGTTTGTCCAGAGGACTCCTGAGCAAAGAGATCTGCCCCTTCAGCGCCGCACGCGTCAGATAGGACAATATGAGGAGCAGCACCACAAAATCGGCTATTCTGGTTCCCGAACCAGCGAACAGATATTGCCCCACAAATAGGCTGAAGATCAATAGATAAAGGCAATATCGGAAGTTCGGGAGACAGAACAGGAAGAGAACGGCAGCCGTGGATAGCAACAGCGTCGTGCGCATACCCAATCCATACAGCAGAACCATGCCTATCTGAAGGGCCAGAAATCCTATCCACACTGACCGGGCCCATTTGTTATCTCTCATCACAAACCAAGGTGGCATGGTCAAAAGTCCTGACGTTCACTCCTGGAGATTTCCACGTTTTGCAGTTGCCGAAGCCCAGAGTTGCTTCAGCAGTCCAACGTCCTCTGCTGTGACCCCCCGGAGCAGGGTCATAGCAGCCGCATAGATCATGATCCCCATAAGCAGCTTGGAGGCAAGACCCCCGCGGATCAAGCACAGGGCCGCTCCCATGACGGCTGAAGCACTAAGCGCCTTGGCCAGATGACCGGTCGCAAAGGCTATCACCACTCTCCTAGAGTAAAAGAGTATGAGCGCAAGCACGATGACCTCACACGTGATGGTGGCGATTCCCGCTCCCAACATGCCGTATCTAGGTATGAGCACAAAGTTCAAAGTCAAGTTGGCTACCGCCCCTGCCGAGACGCTGTAAAGGTATTCCCTCTGTCTTTCACAGGCGAGCAGACCGTATGCAAATGGGCAGTTAAAGTAAACGGTGAACACACTCCAGATCAAAAGTTGAAGCGGCAGGACGGCAGGCAGATAAGCAGGGCCGTAAATGAATTGAATAACTTCTCTACTCAAGATGGTCCCCCCTACTGCCATGGGGAGGCCGAACGAGACAGTCAGCCGGGAAGATTGAAGGATAAGTCTCCGCAGCTGAACTGACGACTCCTTGTAGCTTCGAGCCAGAGCCGGGAAAATGGAGGCCCCAAAGAGAGCGGCGAACCCGATGCAAAACAGAACTACTTTGTAGGCGGCATTGTAGTAGCCCACTGCAGTCTGGCCCTTCATGAAGCCCAGCATGACCGTGTCGAAGGTATAGTAAACCTTGATCAGGATAAATGACAACCCCATGGGCGCAGATTGTCTTAGAATCCGCTTCCACACATCAAGATCAATACGGAGTCTTATTCCACCATATCGTCTGAGAAAAAGGTGGAGCAGAAGTGCAACTCCGATCATGGCCGCAGCTACCCTCAAGCCCGGCACGCGCAGCAGCTGGCCTGAGTCCCTCAGCACAACGAAAAGCCCACCCACATAAGCCAGCTGGCTGGCCATGCTGGCCAACGCCACGAACTCCATCTTCTCGATTCCTTGGAACACCCAGTCGAGGGTAAGGGAGAAGGTGAATATGGTCAAACCGTATATCAGCAAGAGACTCCTCATTTCCGGCGACTGCTGCGTGAGAAGTGTGAAGATCACCAGTAACGCATAAGATAACATGGACAAGGACATTCTAATGCCCAAGATATGATTAGCATGAGTTCTGATGCTGTTTCTCTCCTTTGCTATCTCCCTGGCTCCAAAAGTGGCCAGACCCAGGTTCGCCGCCAGCATGAAGTAAACTACGATGGCCTGGGCAAACTCAATCTTGCCGAACCCGTCGGCTTTCAAGATCCTGGCCAGGTAAGCCACCGCAATGATCGCCAAGGCCTTGTTGAAGAAATCAGCAAACGCTAAAGAAGCGAAGTTCCTTACTATTCTTTTTGCGGTGGACAACTTGATTCACCCACCCGGGCTGATTCGGTCGGTCAGCAGAGTAGCTTCTTCAGCCGGCGTCTCTAAAGCCCAATTCAATTCGCAGCGTCACCCAGTGCTCCGTTTCCCGATCTCTGGCCCATATCTTGGTTCGTCATCCCGGCAGCCCAATCCCTAGCTGCCGCCATTTCGGGGTAAGCCGTTCGTTCACCAAGTTTGACGAAGTCAAGGCGGACTTCCTGGGACGACTCCATTCTGACACGAGCAGGCTAATCTGCTGGAGTCGGCTGGCTTCCGGTCTCCCTCATCTGCTGGCGGACGGCCGCCAGAACATCTTCAAGCGTTATCTCTTTCATGCACTCCAGGGTGCCCCTGGGACAGCTTGAGAAATCTTGGCCTTCAAGCACGGTGTCGGGCCGGTAACAGGGGCTACAGGGGACTTCCTTCCAAACTGCCAGGTGTGTTTCGCCCCTTGGCGCCACCAGTCTGGGGTCGGAGGGACCGAATATGCCGACCGTGCGAGTACCCACGGCTGCGGCAATGTGAAGGGGACCGGAATCTCCTCCGACAAACAACGTGCAGAGTTTCAGAACCGCGGCCAGCTGTTTGAAGGTGGTCTTTCCCACCAAGTCAACCGGCTCGTTTTTCATTCCAGACATGACCTCCCTGACTATCTCCTCATCGCCTGGCCCGCCGACAAAGATCACCCTTGCCTTGTATTTCTCCATAATAATATCCGTCAGCCGGGCGAATCTGTCCGGCGGCCAGCGCTTGGTTGGCATGGTGGTACCGGGATTCTTTCCGCCTCCCACCAGAACAGCTACCAGCTTATCTTCAGGCTTTAGACCGTGACTCTTCAGTAGATCCAAGACGAAATCCTGTTGTCCTGGATCTACCTCCATCTCAGTTGACGTGCTATTTAACTCTATACCAAGAGAAGTCGTGATGTCGAGGTAACGATCCACCTCGTGTCTGTTGCTGTCGAAAGGCACCTTGTCGGTCAGGAGCCTCCCTCTGCCATCGTAGTCAAATCCTATTCGCCTGGGGATGCCAGCCAGCCACGCAAAGAGACCGGCAAAGAATGTTCGATGCAGAATGACCGCCAGGTCAAATCTCCTTTTTCGAAGATCTAGCAGACAAGCCAGAGTCCTCACCAGAGCGCGCCACCGGTTTGCGGAATGCGCCGGCGTATCGTAGATGATGATCTCGTCGAGGTTGGGGTTATCCTCAATCACCTCCCTGCTCCAGCCTCCCACCAGATATGCCAAATGAGCCTGGGGAAATCCTTTCCGCAAGGCCCGCACTGCCGGCGTGGTAAAAAGAATATCTCCCACGCAACACAGCTTAATGACAAGTATCTTTTTGATTTCCCGGTTCCGTTTTACCATCTTGAGTTCTCACAGGAGTCGCATCACAGAAAGCTGTTTGGCTAACGACGCACGCATCTTTAAGACTTTGAACACTACTATGATACCCACTCAATAAAAGACCTATCATAACTGTAGTCCGACAAGAGGAGCGATAGATATCCAGCGAGTCTCTGTTTGGCTTCAGGACGCCTCCCATCGGTCATTGTCCGGAAAAACCAGAAAGTGCACCTGATGAAAAGTCCAATCAATTGAATCAACCTGAAAAGGAGGGTCTTGGGAAAAGCGTGGTACTTCCTGTAGAGGAAAAACTGGCTTCGGTAGGTGGAGAAGATGGCCTTGCGAATGTTTTTCTTCCCGCTCTGGTCGTGATAGTGAATCACTCTGGTGTGCGGGATAGCCAAAATCTTCCACCCGCTGTTCTGAGCCCTATAGCAGAGGTCCTCGTCCTCGCTATACAGGAAAAAAGACTCGTCGAAGAGCCCCACCTCTTCCAACATCTCCCGGCGAAGGACCATGGCCCCCCCACACACTCGCTGTATCGGTTCACCGGGCCTGAGGTAATCGTCAAAAAGCGGCGCGGTGAGCTTGCCCCTTGGCAGGAGGAAGTAAAGCAGCAGGGCCCTGCTTGAGGCATTGGCCAGAGAGGTGAACCTGTGAAAGCAGGTCTGCGTCCTTCCATCAGGATAGTACAGATGACAGCCGCCTATGCCTACTTGCGGATGCGTTTCCATGAAATTCACGATTCGATCGTAAGTCCCCTCGGTAACCTCCGAGTCCGGATTCAGCAGCAGCAGATACTTACCGCTGCAAATTCTTATCCCCTGATTGCATGCCCTGGCAAATCCGTAATTCTCGTCGTTTACAATCAACCTAACCCAGGGAAATCCCCGTCTCACCGTCTCCGCGCTTCCGTCAGCAGAGGCGTTGTCCACCACAACTGTCTCATGATTTTCACCTTTTAAGTTAGAAGAGATGGAATTCAAGCATCCCTCCAAAAGCGTCCTTACCT
Organism: uncultured Ignavibacteria bacterium; assembly: GCA_964345305.1. Classification (GTDB taxonomy): domain Bacteria; phylum Zixibacteria; class MSB-5A5; order MSB-5A5; family SM1-73; genus SM23-73-3. Next base: position 4,526 of record CAYFQZ010000079.1, read on the forward strand.
CGTAGTTTACTATTACGATTGATAACTGCATCTTTCTTCCGATCACCTACTCGACAAGGAAGAAGGCAGGGGTCGACCTCAATCAGAAATGGCTCTTTCCAATCGATCCGTAGCTTTCTCCCAGGTGAAGTCCTGGATTCGTCGGTGACCTGCCCTGGCCAGCCTCGAGCGTAAGTCCTCATCTTCAAGCAACCTTGCCAGATTGGAAGCCAAGGCTTGCGCATCTCCTGGCGCGGACAACAGCGCGGTGATTTCGTGTTCCGCATACTCCCGGATTCCCCCGCAGTCCGTCGAGACCACAGCACATCCACAAGCCATTGCCTCGGCAGGCGGAAGGGCAAAGCCCTCAGCCATACTGCTGCAGAGATAGATTGCACACTGGTTGTAGATCTGAACCAGGGTCTCCTCCGGCACGTTAGTTTTGTAAGTGATCCAGGACGGCAGATGTCGAGGACGTGCCCACGGGCCGAACACTATTGCCTCCATACCGGGATATCGAGCCCTGCACATCTCCAAAGCACGTATCCCGCTTTCCGAGGCCTTGTAGCTCACCCGGGAGTACAGCATGGCGATCCTTCTCGGTCGGGAGTCAATGCCGTTAAGCAAGCGGAACCTCTCGTGCTGAATTCCAATAGGCACGAGCGTTGCATCGT
>CAYFQZ010000080.1:0-2460 GCA_964345305.1 uncultured Ignavibacteria bacterium
GGCCAGCCTTGGATCAGGGTCACCTCGCCCAACGGAGGAGAAGGCTGGTGTGGTGGGAGCACCCAGTTTATCACTTGGGCTGCAGGGTATCTCACGGATGTAAAGATTGAATATTCTCAGACCGGAGGGCCACCGTGGAGAACGATTGTCTCCAACACCCCGAATGATGGTAAGTATTCCTGGGACATCCCGTCCGATTCAGCCTTTGGCACCGCGTGCAGGGTGAAAATCTCGGATTTAGATGACGACCTGTCAGACATAAGCGATAGAGATTTTGTCATCTTTAGGGCCGGCGATCCCAACTCTGACGACATGGTCGACGTTGGGGACATAATATATTTGAGCAATTATTTATTTCTAAACGGCTCCGCACCTGCCGCCCTTGAATCCGGCGACGTGAACCTGGACGGGATGGTGGATGTGGGTGACGTGGTTTATTTGATTAATTTCATCTTTCTAGACGGACCGGCGCCGCTTTGTTAGACGCTATCCCATGTTCATCATGGGCAACTTGACCGTTGCGGTCGGGCCGACCCTGATCAAGCAGTCCAGCTCTTAGCGAGTCTTCTTCGCCCGTCGCCCATTTCCCCCTGACGGCGGACCTTGTCGGGGTCCCCAAGCCTCGCCAGTTGAGGTTCGAGCCAAGGTCCACCGTGAAGGGCGCCCCGGGGCAAGTCAAGTGCTAGTTTCCTCAGTTCCACGCAGATTTGTTCAACCTTTTCCCTTGACTTATCTTATTATTTGGGTATCTTTTTTTGCAGAGAGATTTCCCTTTATCGGGAATGCAGAACTTGCTACAAATTGTTTTTTTCCAAAGGAGCCACAGTATGAAAAAACTCTCCTCTTTTTTGTTGTTTTTGATGATGGCCTTGTTTTTCTCCCATTCTTCTCAGGCTCTATGTCCTGACGATACGCTTGACCTGGGTTTTTGCGATAGCCTGCATGTAGTTTTCTGGCCGGAGACGGATACCTGTTTCATTGCCGGCACCGATACCATTTGCATCAACGATCCGGGTAAAGACTTCCCCTGCTTTTTGCACGTCCCCCTTCTGGTGACCCATGACTCAAATACTTTTTATTGCCCTGAACAGTGCGGTCCCGAGCCTGCGTGGGTGCAAGACTCAATTGCCGCTTTTGTGGTTCCTCTCGCCTGGACCCACACCAATCCGGCTGCTTACTGCAGTCTATCCACCTATTGGAACGAGAACTCCATGAGCCCCTATGACCCCAGGTTTCCCAGAAGCGTATGGCGTCACTTTCAGCCCTCCGAGTTGGACAGCAACCGGATGGCTTGGCTGGCAGGACGATTTCAGGATTTAGAATGGTCAACTGCCATCTTTGACATGACCAGTGACAGCTCCTGGTTCTACTACCACGATGACTCTGCCTTCGTCCCGCCACATATGTGGATGGTGCTCCTTCCAACCGAACCTGCAAATCGCAGATGGTGGGAGGGGGAGAGGACTCTGCTGGCCACCCTAACCTTCAGAATCGAAGATACCATGCACGTTTGCATAGACAGCACCTGGTGGCCCCCCAACAGCCATCTCAAGTTCTCCAGGTACGATTCGAGGACCTACGTTCCCAGAGACGATATGCCTCTCTGCATACGCGTTGGTCAGGCCCGGATTGAGATCAGCTCACCTAACGGAGGGGAAAACTGGTGCGCGGGGAGCACTCAGCTCATCACCTGGTCTGCAGAACAAGTTACCGATGTCAGGATCGAATATTCCACTAACGCTGGCACTGACTGGAATACGGTAGTTTCCAGCACCCCCAATGACGGCGAGTATTCTTGGGACATTCCATCTGATCTGTCCACGTCAAGCGCATGCAGGGTGAAGGTCTCAGATTCCGACGGCGACCCATCTGATATAAGTGACGATGACTTCACCATTTCTGGAAAGTCACTGATGGTGATTTCTCCCAACGGAGGAGAAAGCTGGGTGGTGGATAGCACTTACGATATCGTGTGGAGCTCTGCTTGTGTCGAGAGCGTCAAAATCGAGTGTTCCACTGACGGGGGTTCGAGCTGGCTCACCATTGCTGATGTCACAGGAGCGGATTATGCCTGGCAGGTTCCCGATACGCCCTCAGATTCGTGCAGGGTGAGGATATGTGACGTAGGCGGTGTGCCCTGCGATACGAGCGATGACAACTTCAGCATCGTCGGGCCCAGCATAACGGTGACGTCACCTGATGGAGGAGAGAGTTGGTGCGGGGGGAAGACCCAGCTTGTCACCTGGTCCGCACAATACGTTACAAACGTAAAGATTGAATATTCTCAGAGCGGAGGGCCACCGTGGGAACCGATAGTGGCCAGCACTCCGAATGATGGCGAGTATTTATGGGATATACCGCACGATTTGGCCTTCTCTACTACGTATAGGGTGAGGATCTCAGATTTAGATGACGACCCGTCAGATGCAAGCGATGGGGACTTTACCATCTTCAAGGCTG
>CAYFQZ010000081.1:0-3998 GCA_964345305.1 uncultured Ignavibacteria bacterium
TCGTCCCAGGATGAATCTGACCTGAAGAAGTATTACACTGGCGCAGGGAGTACGAAGTTTCTGGAAGAGGAAGCTCAGCATCTGAAATTTCTGCTCAAACACAGGGGCATAGAGGTAGACAACATTGGGGATACTCTTCCTGATGGGGGAGCGAACATTAGATATCTTAATCAGATCCTGCCCGGCCCGGTGTGTTTGAGGTTGGCGACTGAGCTGATCATGTCGGGGAAACAAGCCTGGTAAAATCCGTCAGCTCTGAATCATAACACGGCTATCGCAATTAGAGGGGCCGAAGACTGATTCCGTCTGGCGAGGCGAGAGCCTTGCCTTTCGCCCTGCCCCTGGAACGTGCTGCCTTCTGAGCAGCCAACATCGTATATTACCAGTGGTGGGGGACACGCGGTCCTGTGGCTCAAATGTTCCATGTCTCGCCCAGGTCAGTTTGACCGGAGGCTGAAGCAGTGGATCCGAGGAGAAACAAAAGATTGACCAGAATTCTGGTGGTGGACGACGAGCTCAGCGTGCGGGAGTCGCTGACCAAATGGTTAAAAGAAGATGGTTACGAGGTGGAAGCAGCTGCCGATGCTGATCAGGCTCTAAAAGGACTCCACGCCGGGCGGTGGGATATCATCTTCCTGGACATAAAGCTGCCCGACATGGACGGGATGCAGCTGCAGCAGAGAATTAAAGGCATCGATCCCCAAACCACTATCATCATGATAACGGCTTATGCCACTGTGGACACGGCTGTGAAGTCCCTGAAAGAGGGGGCGTACGACTACGTTACCAAGCCAGTGGACCCGGATTATCTCTCCCATCTGGTGGCCGATGTAGTCAAAAGAAGAAGTCTGGTCTCCAGTGGCAGTCTTCTCGAGGGTCGAGTTCAGGAGCTGTATGAAATAGACGGGATGGTCGGAGAGAGTGCGACCATGTCCAGAATCTTCGATATGATCGAGACTGTCGCCACCTCCGACATTGCAGTGCTGATCAGAGGAGAAAGCGGAACCGGCAAGGAGTTGATCGCCAGGGCCATTCACTCAAGAAGCCTCAGACGGTTCTACCCGTTCGTCAGCATTAACTGCGGCACGCTGGACCAAGGTTCAGCCAAAAGCGAGCTTTTCGGTCACGAGAAAGGAGCCTTTGCCGGCGCCAGCCACCGTCGCACGGGGAAGTTCGAGATTGCTAACGGAGGAACGGTCTTTCTGGACGAGGTGGGCAGTATTGACGCTGAGGCTCAGAAAGACCTCTTGGGGCTGATCGAGACCGGGCAATTCACGCGAGTGGGTGGTGACAAGGTTGTCCACGTCGATACTCGCCTCATTTCGGCCACCAATCGGGATTTGCTGCTCGCTGTCGAGCAGGGGAAATTCCGAGAAGATCTGTTCTACAAACTGAACGCATTTACCATCACCGTCCCTCCGCTCAGGGAAAGACGTTTCGATGTTCCGCTTTTTGGCAATTACTTTCTCATAGAGTTCACCCGGAGCCTTAATAAGCGTGTGACCGGATTTTCGTCAGAGGCCTGGGACCTCTTAAAGACGTATGACTGGCCGGGAAACGTGCGAGAGCTGAGGAACGCAATCGAAAGAGCCATAATCGTAGCCAAACGTTCCCGCATCACTGCAAGCGATCTTCCCATTCCCCGCGTTCCCAAGGCCTTGCCTGAAGACGAGAAGCTCCGTTCGGTGGAGAAGGCCCATATAGAGAACGTGCTGGAACGAGCGGGTTGGAACATAACCCGTTCAGCCCAAATGCTGGGGATTGACCGGGTCACCCTTTACAATAAGATGAAGAAATACGGCTTGCGCAAGAAGCCATAAAGTTGTACTTCTCGTCACCCTCTTTCATCCATAGCATTCTGTCCAGGGTTCTGCCTCGAGCTCCCCAGTGTCCTTGAAGCGATGGTCTCCATCTCGCCGCAGCCTTTCCTCCCAATTAAGGGCCGTAGTCAGCCACCTCGTCAGGGTGTGAACTCAACTGACGTCTCAAGACCATTACTCCTCTCAGAGATTTCAATGGCACGCTTGCGAAGGGGGGTTAAGCCCTAACTGCAATGACAAATACCGAGCATTCTGTGGCCTTCAACTCCTCTTGATGGCGGTTCAGCATCTGCTTCAAGTCCCTTCTAACAGCTTCTCTTTTCCCCTCCGGCACCGACTGGAGATAGGTCTCCCCGGTAATGGCATTAATCCTCTTCAAGTAGGATTCGGGGGTCACCGGTTCTTCGAGGCTGAGCACGAATCTCTTTCTGGTCTTGAAACCAAGGACCTTCAGCTTTCTCTCCAGTTGATTGTCGGAGTAGATCTTCGCTTGATGAAATGTTGCCGGCGAGCCGGCCGGAAAATACTGAGGATGTTTTTTCACCACCGCCCGGAAGGCATCCAGAAACTCTCTATAGATCTCCGGACCTAAGGAGATCAGTCCCAACTTGCCGCCTTTCTTCAATACCCTGTGCACCTCCAGCAGAAACCATCCGGGATCGTCGACCCAAGGCAGGACTGCCGTGGAGATGACCACATCAAAGGACCCTTCAGGAAAGTGCAGGCTTAGTGCGTCACCCTTCTCAAACCTCACATTATCCAGAAGATGATCTTTGGCCAGACCCTCCGCCAGTGCAATCATGTTTTCAGACAGATCAAGGCCGGTGATATTCCCGGATTTCAACTTCTTGGCTACCTCCACGGATAGGACTCCTGGTCCGCAACCTACGTCCAAAATCCTTTCGTCCCCCGTGAGGTCGAGCTCATAGATTAAGGTAAGGAACTGGCAGAACCTGCAGGCCGGTACGATCCTGGCATATTCTTTGGCCGTTGAGTCAAAGATGTTGTCCTGCCCAGGCATCCCCTCTTTGTGTCTAACTCGGTTTTCGTGTCTCATTTCAATGGACCTCACATGGTTTTAAAAGCGTTTTCCAGATCCTCGATCAGATCGTCGACATTTTCCACACCAACAGATAGGCGGATCAGCTCGTCCTTAAACCCGGCTTTCAGTCTTTCCTCCCGCGGTATGGAGGCGTGAGTCATGGTGGCCGGATGACAGATTAAGGACTCCACTCCTCCCAGGCTTTCAGCCAAGGCGAAGAATCTGGTTGAGCGGATGAATTTCTCCGCAGATTGAAAGTCACCCTGCAGTTCCACGGAGATCATCCCGCCGAAGCCGCTCATCTGTTCTCTCGCCAACTGATGCTGGGGGTGGGAGGGGAGACCGGGATAATACACCTGAGCAACCTTGGGATGGTTTTTTAAGTGCTGGGCGATTCTGAATGCGTTTTCACAGTGTCTCTCCATCCTCAGGGCTAGGGTCTTTATCCCTCTTAGCACCAACCAGCAGTCCATCGGCCCGGGAACCGCACCCACGGCATTCTGATAAAACGACAACCTCTCATATAATTCCTGATCTGAGACCACGATTCCGCCTCCGATTATGTCGGAGTGCCCGCCCAGATACTTGGTGGTACTGTGCACAATGATGTCTGCGCCCAGGCTGAATGGCTGTTGTAGAAAAGGGGTTGCGAAAGTGTTGTCCACTACCACTGGTAGATTGTGCCTATGGGCGATTCGAGCCACCTTTTCGATATCCACGATCTTCAGCAGCGGGTTGGAGGGGGTCTCGATGAAGATCAGCTTTGTGTTTTCCGCGATCTTCTGTTCAATATTCTTCGTATCCTCCGCATCGACGAAGTCAAAGCTGAACCCGTAGTTCTCATATAGATGGGTGAAAAGACGATGGGTTCCGCCGTATAGATCGTCATTGCAGATCACGTGGCTTCCCGATGTGAAAAGGTTCATGATAGTGTTGATGGCGGCCATCCCGCTGGCAAATGCCAAACCATATTTCCCATTTTCCAAAGCTGCCAGATTTTTCTCCAGAGCTGTCCGGGTGGGATTGGAAGTCCGGGAGTACTCGTATCCCTTGTTTTTCCCCGGTGCCTCAACTACATAGGTTGAGGTCTGGTATATGGGGGGCATTATGGCGCCGGTTGACGGGTCGGGCGGCTG
>CAYFQZ010000082.1:0-6186 GCA_964345305.1 uncultured Ignavibacteria bacterium
GTACGCTGTTCCATCTGGGACTGATGACCACTCGTTGGCCCAAGTTCCCCGACTCCCCGCTCCAGGTGGTGATCGGCGCACTGGCAGGGGCGGGAGGTTTGGCACTTCTTTCCGCCGGAATCGGTGTGTTCGGATCGCTGGCCCGCATGATCGGCCGCAGGGTGGATGTCCTCAAGCAGTCGGGCGTCTATAGATTCAGCCGAAACCCGCAGTTGGTGGGATACGGGTTGTTCATACTCGCCTTTGTCATCCTCTGGCCCTCGTGGCGCACTCTTATCGCAACAATTGTTTATTGCGGGATGGCACACGTCATGTCCCGTGCGGAAGAACAACACCTCCGCAGAGTGCACGGGGTAAGTTATGAATCTTACTGCGCGTCCACGCCCCGCTATCTTGGAATTCCTAACTCTAAGTAGTTGATTTCTGCTTTCTGTCAGGCCCCTACCAAGCGCACAATTGGGACCTGAGAACCGACCCAGACCATCGTTTCTGATAGAGGCGGGAATTCAACCCGCCTCAACTCTCATCGTCAGCGAGATTCAGGTTTAAAAGGTGAAACTGATGGTTCGCCCGCAGCTTTGCTCGCGCTCCAGAAAGACTGAGCGCCCTCCTCTCTGGTCAATTCACAGCCAGGCCGTCTCGAAAGGGATATTGTTCCTGCCCAAGGACCCGGCTTGATCAAACGACCATCGCCGGTAGGGCATTCGTGTTCGAGGCATCACCCTAGAAATGACACTGCCGGATTTCGCTATGCTGCGTTGAAGGCACGCCAAAAGGAGAAAAACCTGCTTGACATCCCTGCGGCGGAGGTGTACTTTGGTCCTAGTTTCACGACACCATGCTTTCATGTTTCCAGAGCTAGGGGAGTCGTCCGGGTGAACGCGACAAGGCGAAAGCGCCTGGCAAAATGAACCTTAATTGCTGCTGAAACGCCGCGGCCCATGCAACCCAGAATAATTCATGGTCAGGAAACTGTCTCAACAATCATAGAATCCATATTCAAAGGGAGAAGATATGCGAACATCGAATCCAAGACACGAAATCATAGCAGCGTTTTCACTTGCCCTCCTGCTTGTACTGCTGAGTTTTCACGCGTGTAGTCAGATCTCGCCTTACAGCCATTTCGCCTACCAGCAAGCTACATCATTGAAGGCTGAAGCACTCGCATTAATGGCCAAAGCAACTGAACCATATGCAAGTCACGAAAAGGAGATCAATGAATTAGAAACTGAACTAGAATTTGCCTATGAATATGCCAAAGGACGGCCAAAGAATGAGCTTTCAACGAAACAATGGCAGATCCTGAAAGATCCCAATCGAAATCTTCTTGGCGGATTCATCAAGCGCTGGAAAGAAGAATCCACATTATCCAGCGAATTCATCAGAGAAGCTCGAGGGTTAGTTGCCGATGCTTTCGACACCATAAGCGGCTTGGAAAGTGGGAAGATCAAGAAAGGCAAAGTGAAGTAGCCAAAGGAGGACGCATGGCGGATTTCAACGATTTTTGGGAGAGCGTAACGAAAGGCCTGGCGGACCTTGCCGAGAAGAATTGGAAAGAATTCAGAGAGGCAGCTGAAAAGGATGGCAACGCGTTTCTCGATAGAACCGAAGAGGATTTGCGGCGTTGGACGAAGCTGCTGGCCCAGGGCGATCTATCCCAAGACGATTTCGAGTGGTTAGTTGCTGGTAAGAAAGACCTTGCAGAAATGGAAGCTTTAAAACAGGCTGGACTTGCTCTGGTACGACTGGAAAGATTCCGAAACGCCCTGATTTCGTTAGTGGTTGACACGGCCTTTGAGACCTTTGTGTAGATTCAGTTCTCAGTCGAACATGCGCGGAGCGCGGGCTCGATCCGTGGCATTTTTCTGAATTACGACTGTAATGAATTTCGGAAATTCTATTCTTCGCTGACTGTAGGTCTTCCCGCACCGCTGGCCGGGGAGGACGCGGCGTGCGCAACGACGAGATAAGCCAATAGAGGCTGCTGTTCGTCCCGCGTCTTCAGTTCTCGTGTTCGCCAGGTCCGCTGACCTGGCGTCAGCGGGGTGTCGGGTCACGCAACGTGAGAGGCACACAGGTGAATATAACATTTGGGAAAATGATAGCATCGTTTGCGCGAATGTTCCTTAGAGAGCAATGTCACGTGTTTAGAAAACGTCTGGAACAGGAATACTCAGGATATCGGCAAGACAACACTGGAGGCGTCTCCCCCTTTCTCATAAGGTTATTGATTTCAGGAGAGGATCATAGGTACTTCCGTCACGCGGGCGTTGACCTTGTAGCCATATGTCGGGCTGTATGGCGACGCTTTGCGTGGGGCAAGGTTGAAGGAGCCAGTACAATTGAGATGCAGATGACTCGTATACTTACCAGCAATTACGAACGCACTTGGGAGCGGAAGATCAAGGAGATCCTTCTTGCCGTGCAGGTGAACGAGACCATCCCCAAGGCTGATTTGCCAGCTGTATATCTAAGAAGGGCTTACTTCGGCTGGAGAATGAATGGGCTGAAGCAAGCTTGCGACCGACTTGGGCTACGGGCGGATTCCATGACTCTGCCAGACGCTGCTTCTGTCATTGCTCGCTTGAAATATCCACAGCCGCGATTTCTATCACGAGCTAGATGGAGCAAAATCAAGAGACGGCAGCGACACATCATGCGGCTTTACACTAGGCATTCAGAAAGAGGACTGTATTGAGTCCCGGACCGGAGAACCCGTTATGCAACCGTTCAAGATTTCTGACAAGGCTAAGGCTTTCAATTCACCATACCCTGCCGCGGAGCAACTCCGCGAGGCGGCCAAGGTTCTTACGGAGCCCGAGAAGTTTGGGGTGGTACGATTGTGGCTCAGTGAGGGTATCCCCTTCTGTTTTCGAAAACGGCCTATGTTGTATGAAACCATTCGCGGCTGGCTTTCTCGTGAGCTTGATGTTCACGCAAAGGAGATTACTCTAATCGGCAGCGCCCGGGTCGGGTACTCGCTGGCTCCGACTTCTGACTATGGTAGACCTTTCGACAGCTCTTCAGATCTTGACTTCAGTATTATCTCTCCGTCTCTGTTCAACAAGTCCGTTTCCTCTTTCAACCTTTGGGTCAGTGATTATGAAAACAAGAAGATTGCGCCTAGGAATTCGACTGAGTCTTACTATTGGAAGGATAACTACAAACGAGTTCCGATCAATCTATCTCGTGGTTTTATAGACCCTCACAAAATACCGCTGAGTCCGCGGTATCAAATTGCGTGTGACGTACAGAACTCACTTTGGAAATTGCATCAGAAACTGAAAGAGACGGAGAATGCGCCTAATGTCCGGCGCGTATCAGTTCGAGTTTACAGAGACTGGTCGTCAGCTGTGGCACAATTCAAAATCAACTTTTGCAGAATTGCAGGTTAAGCTTCTTGGATGATCCCAGACCCTGTCCTCGCAGGGTGCGCCACCGCATGTGGTGGGTTGAGATTCACCTTGCGGACAGGTAATGGGATTCTCACCTTGGTGATGGGCACCCTGCCCCTTGCCCTAAAGCGTTACAGACGAGGGCGTCCTCGACCAACAACGGCGCGATTACCCGACTGAAAACTCTCGGCCGAGGCTGAATGCGTCGGCTATGTGTTGGTTTTTACCCCTCTGATTACCTGATTTCGAAGAATTCCTTGATGATTTGTCGGTGGGCTAAGAAGGCGATATTGGAGGGAACTTCGTCCTTGGCGAAGTACTCTATCTCTTCTGCGTCGTCGCCGGGTTTCAACTCACCGGCGATTATCTTTGCCCAGTACATAACGAGCACTGCATGGGTTCGGGGATCGTCCTTGCCGGAGTAGACCCCGAAAAGGCCGTCCAACTCTATGTTCACCCCCAACTCCTCTCTGGTCTCCCTTACGGCGCACTGTTCCGGTGATTCATCGTACTCCATGAATCCCGCCGGGAGACACCAGTCCCCCTTGTAAGGCTCGTATTTTCTTTTTACAAGAAGTATCTTTCCGTGTTTCTCAATCACCACCCCAGCGGCAGGGACCGGATTGTGATAAAAGACGTAATCGCAAACCGGGCAGGCTTTCCGCTTCTTGTGATCTACGGTTCTCTCCACCATCTCCGCGCCACATCGAGGACAGTACCTGTAAGTCTTCTCTACACCTTTGGTCAGATCCGCCCCTACGGGCGCCCGTCCGAGCGTTTCATTCGCTTGATCCGTTGACCACTTCACAGATTTTCCTCTCCTGTAAATCTTCCCGCTTTCCTTAATCCTGGTGGCCGGGCTTCGCGTCCAGGTTCTTCTTACCTTGGGCTTATCTATCCTCTGTGGTTTGTCTTTCTTCTTCATTTCGGGTCTATTTTGCCGAACCTCACCCGCTTGTTCCCCCTATCCACACAGTGGAGGGGGAGACAGGGGGAGGGGTTAATGTATCTTCAGCACCACGATGGTGAAGTCATCGTATGGAGGGCGCCCGCCGGCGAACTCGCTTACCTCGTGGATGACTTTCTGTTTCAACTCCTCCACTCCCAGGAAGCGATTCTCAATCAACAGATCCAAAAGCCGTTTCTCTCCGAACTCCTCATCGTTTGAGTTGAAGTTTTCGGTCAACCCGTCGGAGTAAAAGAAGAGAGTGTCGTTTTTTCTTAAAACTACCTCTCCTGCCTCATATGCAGCCTCCGGGAAGGCCCCCAATATCAGTCCTCCCTTCTCCAGAAACTCAACCTGCCCGTCCTCGTGCACTACCAGCGGATAGTTGTGTCCTGCGTTGCAGTAACAGAGCTTCCTCTGAAGCGGGTTCAGCTCCCCGTAGAACATGGTAGCGAACTTCTCCGAAGTGGTGGAGGAATGTATCAACTGGTTGATGTTCGACATCACCAAATGAGGCGACAGCTTGTTTCTTACCTCCGCTCGCAAGGTGGCATGAACCAGAGAGATGAGCAGGGCTGCAGGTATGCCCTTGCCCGAAGCGTCCGCAATGGCCACCCCGATTGATCCCGCGTTGGTGGGCACAAAATCGTAATAGTCCCCTCCCACCTGCCGCGCCGGCTGGATAAAGGCGGAGAATTCAAACGATTCGGCCCGGGGACAGGATTTGGGCAGAAGCCCGATCTGAATCTGGCGGGCCAAGTTGAGCTCCTCCTCCAGTCTCTGTTTCTCCAGCGACTCCTGGTAAAGCCTGGCGTTTTCCATGGCCACCACCATCTGATTAGCCAGCACGTCCAGAAGGGTAATGTCTTCGTAACTGTATCTGAATCTGGTGGTCTTCCTGGAGAGCGCAATACATCCAAGCAGTTCCTTTTGGCTGATCAGCGGAACCATCAGAAAGACGGTCAGGCGTTGAAGCACCCGGAACAGAGGACTGATGTCCTCGACCATCTTGAAATCGGCGAAAGGAGTAGGACGGGTTTTCTCCCTCAATGCCAACAGCAAAGGATCATTCCGGTCGAAATCGTCCAGCGGGGCAGGCGACGAATCGTCCAAATACAGAGCATAGCAGCCCCTGTCCTTTGCGGAAACACATATGTATACGTTCTCCACCAACATCTCCTTCCTCAGCGTATCCACCACCGTTTCCCTCAGCGCCTCTAAGTCGAAGATGGTGACCAGCTTCCGGCTGAAGGTCTCCATCATGCTGCGGTAGTCCGACCTCTCCTTGATGAAGAACTTCTTGATCAGATCGTCCAGCTGACCCATGATGGGCTGAAACAGGATGATGGCTACGATCACAAAGCCCACGTCGATGGCCGGCGTCTGCCTGCCGATTAGTCCCTGAATGAATTTTCCGAACTGTCTCAAGATCAAGAAGTACATACCCACGAACAGGGCCGTGGTCAAGAAGTAAACCAGACTCTGCCTGACGATGAGCTTGACGTCCAGGAAATGGTGTTTCACGATGGCCCAGGCTATAGATCCGCTGCCGATCACCAGGGCCACAATGGTGAGAAAGTGCCTCACCGTGTCGGAAAGCTTAACCGGCGTGAGAGCCGGGACGATGAAGGCGAAGGCATAAAGCCCTACCGCGGTTCTGATACCCCATATCAGCACGTTCACCTGTTTCTTGAGCGTGGGAACGGTGATCTTTCTGTAACCCTGGTAGAGAAGCCACACCGCCAGTATCAAGAAAGCCAGATTGATCAGGGAGAAGGACTGGACATGGATCTTATAGAGAACGCCAAAGATCACAGCCACGTATTTCAAGGCCAGGGAGAAGGG
>CAYFQZ010000083.1:0-2127 GCA_964345305.1 uncultured Ignavibacteria bacterium
CGTCTGAAACATAAGTATCGTCAGCATCGAGGACTAATTAAAAGGCATCGCGATCTATATTTCACATGGTACATGCATCTCTGTCCTCGCTAAAAAACAACACTTTCTGAGCATTATGCTCAGAATGACACGGAGATCATCTCGGTAGTTGCCCAACTTATTCCTTGTTATTCGAATCTCTTAAATGGCCGGGTACCCTCCTGTGGCGGAACGCTACTTTTTCGCCCTCTAAAGAGTGCGGCTACAAAACTTTTCACCCCCATCCATCGAAGACGGGAGATCACTTTATGAGATGCAAAAAGTCACCGAGAAGAAACTGCATCCTTCCGATCAGAAGAGAAATTCGGGACATAACCGTGTAGCCGAAAGTGGCTCCGAAGAAGACCATCAGAAACCAGGTGCCTACTCTCGCAGTTCCTCCAAACCAGCCCTTATGCTCCTTGGAGAAGAAGAAGTAGGCCAGCGTGGTGGCTATCCCTACAAACACCACGATTCCGTCGACGGATGCCATGTTGCCCATGGTATCCTGCATCTGGGCGAAAATCTTGGCCTGAATAGTGGCGGGGATGGCCACACCTGCACCGGCGCCGATGATCAGGGCAATCGAGATACGGGACAGCCAAACGTATTTGGGATAGAATCTAAGCAGCATGAAAAGTCCCAGGATTCCTGGTATGGTATAATCGAGTCTACCTTCGTTGAAAACAGGATTAATCAGTTTCGGCACAACCGTGGTATTAAGAGCAATCACCAGCACGTATCCCACCGATATCCCGACCAGCAGATGCTCGGCGAATCTGTAGAAGGGATTATCCCTGTACAGGAACGAGAAGATGCATAAGGTCAGCAAGGCTGCGATGATAGTTCCAATCGACATAGCTTCCATATATCTCCTGAGAATCTCAGCCGGTCATTGCGAGCGACCGAGCGGTTCGACTTCGTCCATCGTCCCTGGGCGGAGCCTAAGGGAGGGAGCGAAGCAATCTGTCATTATTGGCAGCCTGATGGATTGCTTCGTCGTCCCGCTAAAGACGGGACTCCTCGCAATGACATTTCCGAGCTCGTCTGCCGTTCACTTTCCACCGCTAAAGCCTCCGCTTCGTTTTGCGGTGGTCGGTGGTCGTTCGACGGCGGACATTTTTCTCGTGAAATACCCCACGTTTCCTGCAATCACCAAAAGTATTATGACCAGATGACAAACCGACTGCGCATCCATCCCCCTTTGGCCCATTCCCGGCTTGTCGATCAACATCTCGTATTCTGCGGCCCCTTTGAGTCCGCCTATCAGACCCACCATCTGTCCAGCGGAAAGAAACGGGTAAAAAGAGGTTGCCATCACTGCGGTGCTGGCGCAGGCCAGCTTCTTGTGATAGCGGGAGACCGCATAGTCCACCCACCAGACCGGCATGTCACCGTCTGCCACCGAGATCAGCAGGGCCAGGTCGTCATAGTTTTTGATCTTTCTCATTAAAGGGATTCTCGAGAGGGGAGTATTCTCGTAATCCTCGGGAAACACCCTTCTTATATCCTCGCCCATTCCCAGAATAGCCGCCTGATACTGCGGCCTGAATCCCAGGAAAACGTAATCACGACCGTAGACGGCTCCGTATTCATCCGCCGTCTGCCTGAGTATCTGCTCGCCGATGGCGGTTCCCTCCGCCAGAAGGGCCAGTCCGATCACCTTCAGCTTGCGTTCAAAGCAGTGACGCAGGATAGCCTGAGCCATCGGCTTGACCTCCGGCAGAGATGATGCTTCGTGATCGAACGAGATCAGGACAACCGAACCGGAATCCAGTCGGCTTATCTCATCGTAAACCTGCATCACTTCTGATGTAACCTCATTGGGCAATCCAAGCTTGATCACCAGGGGGATGGCCACCGAAAGAGCAATCAAAACGAATATCAGTTGTCTAGACAAATCATTTCCCTCCGAGGTACGTCCTCTCGATTCCCAGGATGATTCTCAGCGATGTCGAGATCGTTCCCAGTCCGATTCCGATGTAAAGCCCTCGCTTTGCCGCCATGCTGGGAGTACGCAGAATCCAGTTGGCTGCATCCGGCACCCAGTCGGAGATGAGATTGCCAAGAGGCACACGTCCCAGCATCACCACAATTGCGATTACCAGC
>CAYFQZ010000084.1:0-3425 GCA_964345305.1 uncultured Ignavibacteria bacterium
TATTTGAGTTCACTATGATGAGAACAGGGGAAAACCTTAACACCAAAGAATGGGCGAAGCTCTTTCACGCCTACCTGCAAGATGATAATACCTTCTACCCGGCAAACCTCAAACACAAGGAAAAAGTCACGCCTCTGAGGGCATTGCCGCATGAGGATGCCATAGATTCATCCGAACATATTGAGGTCTTAGATTACGAGAAAGCCACCGCCATAGTCGAGGGAGGCAAGAGGTTTTCCGTCGGGCTCTGTTCCTGCCGCCATGAGAAACTGCATGTCGGAGAAAAGAGGTGCGACGTGCCACTGGAGACCTGTTCTTCTCTTGATGCCGCGGCCGACTTCATGATCAGGCACAACTTTGCGAAAGAGGTTTCCAAAACAGAAATGCTGGAGAACCTGGGCCGTTCTAAAGAGATGGGGCTGGTCTTCTGTGCGGATAATGTCAAAAACGATGTATCGTTTATCTGTCACTGTTGTGGGTGCTGCTGTAACGTTCTTCTGGGAATTAGTAAATTCGGCTATCCCAACATGGTGGTCACCTCGAGTTTCATCGCCCAGGCCGACGAAAAGGCATGTGCCGAATGCGGGGCTTGTGCCGAAACTTGCCCTATCCATGCCATCGAGCTGGCTCCCGGGGGAGGTCCCAAAATCGAAGCGCGCGTATGTATGGGCTGCGGCGTGTGTGCGTTGAGATGCACTACCGGTGCGCTCGCACTGGTGAAGCGCCAACAAAGGGTGATCCACCCTGAGGATACCTTTGAGCGAGTAATTTTGCAGTGCCTGGAAAGGGGAACTCTGCAGAATATGATGTTTGATAACCCTCAGAGCTTAACCCACAAATTCATGCGGGGTTTCGTTGGCGGCTTCCTGAAGCTGCCACCGGTGAAAAGGGCTTTAATGGGCGACATGTTGCGATCCTCGTTTCTTGGGATGATGAAGAAGGGAGCTTAGAAGCGAACAAGACGTGAAGCTCAAGGAGGTAGATGCCGTCCCCCTCTTAGAGGCTTTGATCTCTCAAAGTTTTTTCTTGACATTTTGTAGGTAAGCTGTAAATTGGGAGTGTTGGATGATTGAAGCGAGCAGGAGGTTTGTGAAGAAAGGAGGCGTGTTTTATGATGGTTGTGGATAGACATTCGATGGTGTCATCACGCCCCGGGAGGAGTGGCTGCTAAGCTTACCTTGTAGATTGCAGAAGCTGGAGGGCCGTCCATAGGTGGGTGGCCGTTTTTGTTTTGGCAACTGCCGCGGGCGTGATACACGCCCGCGGTTTTCTTATCACTGTTACCGGATGCGAAGCCGCGGAATAACCCTTTCGCGGCTTTTTTGCCTTGAGCAAAAAAGCTGGAAAGAAGAATGCCTTAAGTGTACATCAGTCATCATGGTTGATCAGACAGGGTTCAGAAGGGCTTACAGAGGTACTTGCACGCTTCAGAATCAGCCTCGGATTTTTTCGCCGCGGCGATTCCTCTGTCAGCCATAACAGTGAAATCTCACAAGCAGGAATATCACAATGAATTTAACAGAACTAGGCTGGAATGAATCGTTTGACCGGCATTTTGAACAATTTCGGAATCAGGGCCTGGTGCCTGGCAGAGTCGCTCGTCAACACAGGGATAGATACTTAGTCTACGGTGAATACGGGGAACTGGAGGCCGAGGTATCGGGGAGGTTCCGCCACGCCGCACGCTCCCGGGCCCAATTCCCCACGGTGGGCGACTGGGCGGCGGTGGACGCAAGGCCCGGAGAGGGAAACGCCACCATCTTCGCCCTTCTTCCGAGAAACAGCAGTTTTTCCCGGAAGGCTGTGCTTTCGGGGGGAATGCCCGATTCCGGCGGGGAAACGGATGAGCAGGTTCTGGCAGCCAATGTGGATACGGTCCTTCTGGCCAGTGGCCTGGACCACGATTTCAATCTGCGCAGAATCGAACGTTACCTGATTATCGCATGGGACAGCGGGGCGGTTCCGGTTATCCTGCTCAACAAGGCAGACCTTTGCGGGGACGTGGGCGCGCGCCTCGACGAGGTCGAATCAGTAGCCTCCGGTATTGCCATTCATCCTATCAGTGCAACCAGAAACCAGGGACTGGATGCCCTGCAAGAGTATCTGGTCAGTGGCAAAACAGTGGCGTTGTTGGGTTCCTCGGGTGTTGGCAAGTCAACGCTGATAAACAGCCTGCTGGGAGAGGAGCGCCTCAAAGTTGGCCCGGTCCGTGCTGGTGACAGCCGAGGAAGACATATCACCGCTTACCGACACATGATTCTCCTTCCCACCGGAGGAATTGTCATCGACACGCCCGGAATGCGCGAGCTTTCGCTTTGGGGCGACGAAGGAGGACTGAAAAAGACCTTTGATGATATCGAAAAACTTGCCCTCCAATGCCGTTTCAGAGATTGCAAGCACGAAGGTGAGCCGGGATGCGCGGTTGGGCAGGCGCTCAAGGAGGGCACTTTGGATATCGGGCGCTACAGGAACTATATCAAGCTTCAAAAGGAGCTCCGGCACTTGGCCCAGCGGAAGGACAAGAAGGCGCAGCGTCAGGCGGACAGGACGATGAGCAAGAAAATCCGCCAGCATATGACGGCGCTAAAGAAGATGAACAGGAAGCGACTGCCGTGAGGAGCATGGCTGCAATGAGTCTACCGGAGGCGGGAAAGCCGAGGATTGCGGGTGATTGATGATAGTGACATCACCCTGCCATAATTGACTTTTCAGACCGGTCTCAGAGTGGCAGAGGTACGAAAAGGTCTGGACCGCTTCTGTTGCAGAAAGAGCAGTCTCTGCCAGTCCCATCAGTCGTATAATAGATAGCCGCGCGCAGCAGTTTCTGGTTGCGCTGAAGGACGAAATATCTAGATATGGGCGGAAAAATCGAATCGTCGATTGTCGAACAAAAATCAGGTCAAAAAGAGCTGGTCATTTTACTCCTTCTTGTATCCGCAAAGCTGTTGATTCATCTATTTACGAATGCCTTCGCAAGCTACGGGATTTTTCGAGATGAATTCTACTACCTGGCCTGCAGTCACCGCCTGGATATTGGCTATGTGGATCAGCCGCCATTGTCCATCTTTATTCTCGCATTGAATCGTGCCTTGTTTGGTGACTCTCTGTTTGCTCTGCGTTTGCTTCCTGCCATTGCCGGATCTGTGACAGTATTTATCACTGGTTTGATGGTCCGCAAGCTGGGGGGTGGCGGGTTTGCCATAGTCATTGCCTGTCTGGCAGTAATTGCGGCACCCATTTTCCTTGGGATGAACACCTTCTACTCCATGAACTCCTTTGACATTCTTCTCTGGACTCTGGCCGCCTATACTCTGATTGTGATCATAAAAGAAGACAAACCAAGGCAGTGGATTACGTTGGGCCTGGTTATTGGTTTGGGTCTTTTGAATAAAACCGGCATGCTCTGGTTTGCTTTCGGCTTACTC
>CAYFQZ010000085.1:0-2833 GCA_964345305.1 uncultured Ignavibacteria bacterium
CTTCCCCTATTACCGGGGCTTGCATTTTGACCTGTTGCCTCTTCGGCCAGGTCTAAGCCGCTATTTCGAGCGGAGAAAATTTGATCTCGCCCACATCGCCACACAAGGGCATATGGCGATTCTCGCCTTAAAAATCGCTGATAAGCACCGTTTGCCGAAGATATCCTGCTATCACACAGCGCTGCCGGAGTTCGCCCACAGCCGTTTTCTGCGATTCTTCGGCGACAATCCTCTCGGCCGCTTCGCTGCGGCAATGGCTGAAAAATGGTCATGGTATTACCAATACAGGATTTACCGCAGTAGTAGTCTGGTGTTGGTTCCGACGGAAACCACAGGAAAGATGATCGAGAAAAAGGTGGGGGTGCCAACTGCTATCTTCGCACGCGGCGTCGATTCGAGCGCGTTCAAGCCCGATCACGAGGCTCGCCGGAACCGCTCTCGACCGGTTACTATTTACGTCGGTCGAATCAGCATCGAGAAGAACCTCGATCTGCTGAAGAATCTGAATCCCAAAGAGAGCCGACTGGTGTTGGTCGGAGACGGCCCATATCAGAAACAGCTGAGCAACGCCCTTCCGGATGCCGTCTTTACGGGATTTCTTAAAGGCGAAGAATTGAAACAAGCCTATGCCGCCGCCGATATCTTCGTTTTTCCCTCAAGAACCGACACTTTCGGAAATGCGGTGCTAGAGGCGATGAGCTCAGCCCTTCCCGTTGTAGTCACCGCCAGCATGGGACCAAAGGATTTCGTAAGCCACGGCAAGACCGGCTTCATAGCCGAGAGTGACGGAGATTTCGTCGAGTTCCACCGCCGACTCGTACGGGACTCCGGGCTGCGCCGACAGCTTGGGACTAACGCACGCGAGTTCGCCAAGTAGTGCGATTGGGACATCATCTTCGAGGAACAACTTCTGGGAAACTACCATAAGGTCATCGACGGGTGGGCCGCGTCACACCAATCCTGATCATTTCCTCGTAGACCCGTAGTTGACGTTCAAACGTCTGCTCCCAAGGGAATCGCTCTGCCTGCTGCCTGGCCAAGCGGCGCAATTCCTCGCGATCCTGCCCCATGAAATCGAGTACGGCACCAGCGAAGTCCTCGGGTGTGGGGGGCACGGAGCGGACAGCTTCGCTTTCGCTATACTCAAGCACGCCACCACTGTTGGGGCAAACCACCGGCAGTCCGGACGCCAGAGCCTCCAGCGGTACCAGGCCGTAAGGCTCTTGCGCTGACGGGAAAACAAATACATCGGCCGAGGCGTAGAGCCGTGCCAAGGCCTGCCGGTCGCCGATGTAGCCGATCAGGTCAATATCCCCATGACCGGCTTCCGTCAGCACTCGCTCCTCCTCCCCAACGCCCACAACCACTAAACGCGGGTGCAAACCTCGGTCCCGCAGACGGGCAACAACCTTAGGCAGGAGAGCGATGTTTTTCTCCTTCGCAATCCGCCCTTCATAAAGTAGCAACAGAGCTGCTCCTCCCGCGTGACGGAGTCGTGTTGCGTTGTCCGCCTCCTCCGGATGAAAACGGTCAAGGTCGATACCAAGTTTTAGCACCTCAATCTTCTCCGGGGAAATTTGTTCAAGCTCCCCAGCGGTAAAGCGGGAATTGCAAAAAATCCTGTCAAAGGCAGCGCTGAAAATCCGCATGTAGAGTTTGGCGAACGCCCGCATCAGCTGCACCCGGGGGAAATAGAGGCCCATGTTGACGTCGAGCCTCTCGTGGTGAAAACCGGCGGTGGGAAGGCGCTTCAGCATCTTGCGATAGAAGAACGAGAGGGCCATCAGGGTGAACTTGTCGTTAACCTCCAGCAGGTCTGGCTTCTCCAGCTTGACGATTTTGTGCACAACACCGAGATTGATAATGATCCGGTAGAGGGGATTGAGCGGCGCTCGTGGTGATGCTATGCGGTAGATCAACGAATCCGGCTCTGAACGCTCGATCCCGTCCCGCTCGTCGGGTATCACAAGCCTGAAAGGCAAGCCGTGGGAGGCGAAAAAGCGACTCTTGTTATCCAGATAGGTTTTTATACCGCCCGACTTCGGATGATAAAAATTGGCCAGGTGGAGGATCTTCACAGGTTACCAACCCCCTGATGTTCGGCAGAACAAAAATAGCCCATCGCGTGGTCACGGGCAACAACCGTTGGATATCAGGTTAAGGCAAATTATGCAGGGAGGTAACGAAACCGACTCCAGTCTTCATCCATACAGGGAAATCGGTTAACGACGTCTACTGGTCTTAGATGTCTTTAGAAGAAGGTTCGGGTGAGAAAAACTGCCCAAGGAGCCACTCCCAACCGTCTTCCTCCGCTTTGGCTGGACGCAGATCCTTTCCGAACTCGACCACAGATTGGAGGTTATCCAGGAAGAAAGCCCATTCGTTGAGGTGACCCTCGTTCCACTGAGACTTGGTAGCTCCCCCGAAGAGCTGGTGAAGCAACCGCAAGTGGGTTTTTGTGCCGTAACCCCTAATTTCAACGGACACGAGAGTCAGGGGAGAAACGCGGTCGCACCAGGTGAAACGAATGCGTCTGCCTGGAATGATTTCCACATACTCGCCGGCGACCTGCCCAAGCTTGCCCCAGCTCAGCAGATAGATGCCACCAGAGCGGAAATCAATTGTGGCACGCGGAGAAAGCCAGCCTATGAGTTGTTCCTCGGAAGCCCAGCGGTTGAACACCGCTTCGGGCCAATCGCGGATTATACGGTTGTACTCCAAGCTTGTGAGCTCGCGCCTTCCCAAATAGGTATCAATATCCGAGGGAGACGAGTCAATAGCTGGGATATGCAGATTTTCCCTGATGATAGCCACCTAACATTCCTCTCTAGCC
>CAYFQZ010000086.1:0-3999 GCA_964345305.1 uncultured Ignavibacteria bacterium
AGGGAAGGTGACGGGAGCACACAGCTCCCGACCCACTACTGACTTTGAATTACGAAGGCTCCGTAGCAACTACGACTTCACCAGGGCAGGCCTCGCAGATCGATGCGGCCTTCAGGCCAGAGCCTTGACCCTAATTCCACGACCATGGCAAGGCCCGCACAGGTGCGAATGCCATCGGGCTGAGTGAAGACAGTGGGACCATTGACCGTCTTCCACCCAAGCCTCTTATAAAAAGCCTCCAGTCTTGAGTTGCATGTTAGCAGCGCGAAAGGAAGACTCAGTCTCTTCTTGATGAAGGCGACGGATTCATCAAGCAGGACACTGGCAATACCACGACTCCTGTACTCGGGAGCTGTCACCACACCACAGATTCCACCCACCTGAAGCAGGTCCTGACCCACTGAGATGGTGCGCTGCAGGATGCCGACCCAACCAACCAGTTTCCCGTCGATGATGCCCATAGCATACCAGTGGACATCGGCGTAAACCAGGGAATCACGGCCGAATTCCTTGTCAAACATCTCATCAACTGCGACCTTCCTGTCCGGCGCAAGGTCGTTCTCAGATTTGATCTCGGCAATGAGGCTCATAATCTGGACACCGTATCACGTTAAAGCCGCGTTGAAAAGATGGATGTCGAGAAATCGGGCAATCTGCCTTTTCCTGTATAGGATACTGCCAAGAGCACCAGCTGCTGAGTCATGTTTGGCTGCTCAGCTCAGCAGCCAGGAATCACGCGTGAAACACAAGCGTTCAGGATAGACGCGACTGGCTCTGAATATTCCATTTGCCATCGTCAATCACCCAGTTTCTTCAACATCTCCTCAGCATTTGTATTGTCCGGGTTCAGCTCCAGCGACTTTCTATAGTACTTCCTGGCCTGTTCCTTGTCGTTATTCATCATATGTGCTTCGCCCATCGAATCATAAGCATTCCAGGATTCGGGAAATTCATCGATATACAGCTGGAAGATCTTGATGGCGTCTTGTATCTTGTCCTTTTCGAGTAAGTAGTAGCCAAAAATCACCAGCTGCGCCTCGGAAAAAGAGTATTGGTCCGGTCTATTTTTCTTAAGCCGGTACCATGCTGAGACCGCGGAGTCGGCACCTCCTTGTTTGAGGGCGTAATAGAGTTCCACCGCAGCGGGATTCTTCGGTTTCTTATTCTGTACCGCGTTGGCGATGTATCGAATCCACTGGTCAGACGTTGTCGTTCCGCCTTCATAGGCGGCCCAGTCTTTCAGCACGTTTTCGCTTTGCAAGGCCGCTACGTCCTTTCCACTGGCCAGTCCGTTCTTGACGATTTCGGTCGTCTTGGCCAGCATGTTTTGAAATTCCTTTTGCTCTGCCATGGTGCTATTCCTTCCGTGCCCGGGAACCAAGACCACGTCATCGGGGACCAGATCAATCAGCTTCTGAACGGTGGCGGCGTACCTGAGGGCATTGCCTCCGACTCCATCCACTGACGGGAAATGCATTCCGGCAGACAGAGCACCCGTGCAAACGACATCAGATTCGGTGAAATGCACGATTATGTCATTGTCATCATGAGCTCCGGGGAGAGCTATGAGCCGGATCTTCTCCCCGTTGAAGTATAGTGACAGCGAATCGGTAAGTGTGATATTGGGGAGTGCGCTCTCGGGATATTCTTCCAGCACGTACAAGCCTTGTTTCAGCCTTGCTCTCACCCGCTCATGCCCTATTTTGATAACTTCCTTTCCAAAAGCTTTGTTACCAGCGGTGTGCTCGGAATGAGCATGGGTGCTTATTATCATTCTCACCTGGCCGCTTCCGACGGTCGATAGGACTCTCTTCAATTCCTCCATGGTGTATCTGGATCCGGAGTCAACCAGCAGCAGGCCGTTCTCGCCCGAAGATACCACCATATTCGTCTCAAAAGGATAGGTGGCTTTCAGAAGATACATTTTGTCGGTAAGCTGAGTAACCTCTATCGTCCTTTCCACCTGCGCCAGAGCGTTGGATGCTACAAAAGACGCCAATGAGATGGCCAACAGGGTAAACACGTATTTCATGATTGTCCTCCTGAAAGTTACGAGGTCCGGACACCTTCGGAGGTCAGGCGCCCTGCATCCAGATGCCCGACAGGCCCTCAGGGGCCTTCTCTGAGCTACTGGCCTCGTTTCGGTTTCTAGTTCAAAAACATATTGTAACAAATAAGATCTCGAACCAAGGAGGTAGCCTTTCGTAAAATGATCCCTCAGAAAAGAAAACGTATAAATGTCTGGGTGTGTTTCATAGAACCTCGATGGGCGGTCCGGCCTGCCCGCACTAGGAGCGTTCATCTGCAGTAAAAAGACCTGTGCCTCAGGCTAGCCCTGTCACACCGCGCTCCGGGCAGGCGCGTGATGGTAAGGGCACGGGCCTTTTCATCTTAGAATAGAAAAGGTATGAACATCTTAGTCTGTTTCATATAGCTTTGGTATGCAGCACCAAAGAAGCGTATGTTCTCAGCTTCTTCTATCTTGGCTGTTAGTGTGATAAAGAAGATGGTAATCACGGCCAGAAAAATCCCTGCCCAGGAAGGATGTTTCAAAAACACCCCCCAGGCACCATACACTACTGAACTGTAGATAGGATGCCGAATGTAGCGGTAAACCCCCACCGTTACCAACTCCGTTGTCTTTTCGATACCCACCAACCCTGAATCATCCCGCGCTGCGTCGGGCTTCCCCACCTTGCGCAATAGCAGAGTTCCGTGAATAAGCACATACAAACACACGATTATCAGGAGCCAGGAAGCTATCTGGCGTATGCTGAGCGGTTCATAGAACCAATAATCAAGGTTCAACAGAACCAAGACCAGAAATGACTCCCAGGTGAAAAAACGGTAAAAGCCGTGAAGGCGAAAATCACGCAAGGACGATCGTGATACCCAGGCAAGCCCTGCAGATGCAACTATGAAAACGATTATCTTTAGTTGAAATGACATAGTGCCTCCTGAAGAACGACTAGCTTCGTGGGTTGGGTACCGCCCGCACCCTACAAATGAAAGCTATCAGGAGCACAAGACCCCGACCTGCTGCTGCCGCGTTCGCAGACGACTGCGGTGTGTCGCACAAATATAATAATTCCGGGAGAATTTAAAACCCAAATATGGTGAAGGCAAAAAGTTTCTCAACTTCGTCCTGCGATTCACTACTATTCCGCACCATCTCTAATTACCACGCCGTTGTGGATGACCATCTGAACTTCCAAAAGAGAGGCCAAATCGTCAAGAGGATTCCCATTGACAACGATCATGTCAGCAACCTTGCCTGGCTCAATGGTGCCCAACTCGTCTTCCAGATTACAGACATGGGCAGCGTGCTTGGTCCCGGCAACAAGGATTTGCATAGGCGTCATTCCTGCTGCTTGCATCAGTAGAATTTCGCGCATAGGCATGCCTAGGTCGAATGGAGTGACGTATCCGTCATAATCTGTACCCAGGGCAACTTTACCTCCTGCCTGGGCGAAACGCTGAAGATTGTCTTTGGCAATGACATCCCAATTCAGGTGATGCAGTTCGCTCACGCCCCACCAGAGTTCAAGCGTGGGCACCCAATACATGTCTTTTTCGATCATGAAAGTAATAAGCGAGTCAGGCAGGTGGTCAATTACCATGTGAACAACGTCGTCTACTCCAGCCTGTATGGCCATGTAAAGGTGCTTGGACCGGCTGATGTGGGCCGCAACCCGTTTATTCCTGTCATGGGCGGTCTGCGTGATCCTCGTGATCTCATCCATGGATAGCATGGGCCATGTCCGACCCTGAAGATCGTCTTCAATTGCGATCTTGATCAGATCAGCCCCGGCGTCTATGAGTCCGTCGACTTTTGCTTCCGCATCGTCGGGCGATGTCATCGGATAATTCCCATAACCGCCAACGGTAGTCACCACTGGCCCCGCAGCAACCAATCGCGAATTCTCATCATCCTTTAAGAGTGAATCCCTGATGGAAAAAGCCAATTGGGGAGAGGTTGTTGAGTTGCCTAAATCGCGC
>CAYFQZ010000087.1:0-5557 GCA_964345305.1 uncultured Ignavibacteria bacterium
CCTGACCACCCCGCACTTCTCCCCTTCTAAGTCCATAGACATCTCCTTTCCCCGCGGCACACAGCTTGAGATTCAATAGTCTACTTTTTCCTTGCACTTGTAATGTCTTTTTGCTGTCATTGAACTATTATTTATCTCTGATTGTACTATATCCTCTTAGCTAAGTGGCTGATACTAATCTCCACAAATGACTAATTGGCGACAGAACGTAAATCTTCGTGTCGTCGAAAACGCAACGTTGGCTTACTCTATCCTATCAGAAAGGGTGGGAAAATCTCAACTCTGGGTCGCCCTTCCATGAGAGTTTTCCTTGACTCAATTGTCACGAAAAGAGCCGGACTCTAACCCCTACATTTGCGATGTCGTGACAGTACAAATATATTCACCATTGCCGTATTTGTCAAGAGATTTTTTGCATAAGATCACTAAAAAATTCGGCTGGCGACAAGCCTGAGCTCTTGTTCCCACAGGTCATCAAGCTTGGTGCTGAAACGCAACCTTTAGCCTCCGAGAGCGTTAGCGTCGCAAGGATCCTTGACGCTTCAGGTTAGACTTGATGAGTAGGTTTGCGCAAGGCCCCACTGGACAGTCATCAATTGATCAATGAGTTCTTCGCGGGGCAGGAAGCAGAAGCCGCTAGTCTGCCAGGACCTGCAGGGCATGATGCCAACAGGGCGGTCCAGATTACCATAATGGTGCGACGGAATAGACTCTTTCCTGATATGGTCTTCCTCTAAGAGCTCAATGGAATCTGTTCTCGCCGCCAAAGAACGATTCGAGGAATGCGTTCCGTGTTTATAGGCATTGATGAGATTTCAGCCATGCGGGTGATATCCTGACGCTTTGAGAACCGAGGTAAGAACAAGTTTTTTCCCAGGTTCTTGTTTGACTGATTTTGTATCTTTGTGGTGAGAGCTTTAACTTATTGATTTTCAACATGCTATTCGATCGCGCAGCCAGGCCTTTACACCTCGTCCTGAGAATCGGCGTCGAAGAAAGGCATGGCGTCAAACCGTGAAGGCTCGGCTTGATGCTGGGAAATGACCGCAAGCCTAAAGACAACTTTGGCGAATCTGACCATACCGCATCAGCGGACGCGGACATTTCAGCGTATGGCTGAATATCAACAGAATGATATAGAGGAATTTCGCCGACAAGCCTCCATCCGGGAGGGCGAATGCCACGCCAATCGAGAAATCAAACCTTACACCAGACTCCTTGTCAGGCCTAGAGTCCAGGAAATATGTGAATTCGCAAAGAGGGCTCTTGACAGATAGTTGGGCATAGCCTTCGTCGCCGGCCTCATCCAAAGAGCCCGCATCCTTGCCAAGATTCTGGTCAGTCAAAGGTTTGAAAAGACCTCGGTCATGTGTCAGGTGGGGCGGGTGCCGAAGGAACAGATTGGGATAAGAGACGAAGAAGAGATGAACGTAGGCGAATTTGAAGCGGTGTGCAACTCCATTGCTCAGGCTAAAATCTTAAACCGGGAGAAGACCGACTTGAACATACTC
Organism: uncultured Ignavibacteria bacterium; assembly: GCA_964345305.1. Taxonomy (GTDB): domain Bacteria; phylum Zixibacteria; class MSB-5A5; order MSB-5A5; family SM1-73; genus SM23-73-3. The sequence goes on from CAYFQZ010000087.1 coordinate 1,512, forward strand.
CTGGGTCTGTGTGTGGGGCATGATTCATTGTTCTTCAAATATGCTGATGCTTACACCACGGTGTTGGCCGCAAAGGATCAGGTTCTGGGACATAATCCTCTGGCCGCGCTTTATGCAGCAGGAAGTTATTGTGGCCGGATGATGAAGCCGGGGTTTTGAGGGAAGGCTTACTAAGAAACACTTGCTTGAGGACTGATCAACGAAAAAAACGGGCGGAGGCAGGCGGCATCCGTTCCACTATCCGCTGATGCGGGGTATCTTAACGCTTCATCTCTGTGGCTTGAGCCTTCTTCCTATTCGCGTAATCCGGATAGTGTTCCTCCAGGCATTCCGGGCAGAGGCTGTGGCTGAAGTCTGCGTCCGTGTGCTCAAATAAATATTCCTCAACCTGTTGCCAGTAGTCTTTGTCCTTTCTGATCTTCTTACAGAACATGCAGATGGGCAAAAGCCCTTTCAGCTGCTTCACGTGAGCCAAGGCTTCCGAAAGCTCCTCATTCCTTTCGCGAAGTGACTTCTCAAGTTGGATCACCCGTTCACCGGCCCTCACCCGGGCCAAAAGCTCGGATCTTTCGAACGGCTTGGTGACATAATCATCAGCACCCGCATCCAGCCCCTGGATGATATTCTCCTTTTGAGTCAAAGCGGTCAATAGAATTACGTAAACATAACCGGGAAGCCTGAGGGCTCGAAGCCGGCGGCACAACTCCAATCTGTCCAATTCTGGCATCATACAATCGGTGATGAGCATGTCCGGGGGGTCCCTCTGGATCGAGTCTACAGCTCTTGCTCCCTCTTCAACTGCCGCCACGTCATGGCCGGCCTTGGTAAGGGTTGTTTCCAGTAATCTCCTGGAGATCGGTTCATCCTCTGCGATTAGTATTCTCATCTTTTTCTCCGGCGAATTCGGCTAAAGAGTATTGTGATTTTGGAACACCATCTACGTCCAAAGCTGTCTCAACGAATTTCTTCAGGCGTTCAAACTCACTTTTCAAGTTGCCAACCATTTCTTTCGCACCTGCCAAGTCCCCTTCCCGCCCGAGGACCTCCAGTCGCAGGGCAAGTTGGGCAATGGCATTGGCACTGAGATTACCCGCTCCGCCTTTGATGCTGTGTGCCTCGGCCTCTACCGCTTTGGCATCACCTGTCTCAATGGCCTGGTCCACCCTCTGCAACTGAGTCGGCAGACAGTGCAATAACTCCACAAGCATCTCTTTGAGAAATTTTTCATCGCCGCCCAATCTACCGAGAGCGTCTTCAACGTTGACTGGAATGTCTTTGCTCCCTGGTGATGAGGAAGATTGAGCCGCAGAAGGCGATCCGTCCTTTTTTTGTGCCCGCAATCTGCTCCATCTACTTATGACGTCCAGCAGCTCTTGGGGTTCTATTGGTTTGGAGAGATAATCATCCATGCCGGCCTGCAGGCATCGCTCCCGATCACTCTTCATGGCGTGAGCGGTCATGGCGATAATGGGCGTATGCTTTATGCCTTCTTCTCTTTCACGGATTGCCTTCGTTGCCTCAAAGCCGTTCATCTGGGGCATCTGAACGTCCATCAGTATCAAATCATAGGAAGAACGCTGATGGGCTTCTACTGCCATCCTCCCGTTTTCCGCCACATCCGCACGATAACCGGCTCTCCCCAGAAGGCCGACCGCTACTTTCTGGTTAGTGGGATTGTCCTCGGCCAGGAGTATTCGGATCGACCGGCGCTTCTGATCCTCTATGGTATGGCGGGTGACAATGGAGCCGGATTTGTCTTTTGCATCGCTATTTCGTCGACTCAAGACGGTGATAATGGTGTCAAACAACTGCGACTGCTTCACCGGTTTCATCAGGTAACCGGCGCAGCCCAGACCTTCCAATCGTGCAGCGTCTCCCCGGATTCCCACAGAGGGAAGGATAACCACCACCACGTCTCTTATCTTCGGATCCTCCTTGATGGCACTCAAGGTCTCCTCACCATCCATCTTCGGCATTTGCATGTCCAACAATACCAAATCGAACGGTTTCTCGTCACCAGCCGCTCTCTTCAGTAACTCTATTGCTTCGGCACCACTGGCCGCGGCCTCACTGCAGCAGCCAAAGGACTCTAACATCTTCGATAAAATGGTTCTGCTCGTTTCGTTGTCGTCCACCACTAGCATGCGCATGCCGCTTATGTCCACCGGAGCCGTCGGAGAGATAACTTCGGGTTCCTTCTGTTTCTCGAAGCCAACCCGGAACCAGAATCGACTCCCCTTGCCTGGTTCACTCTCCACGCCAATCTCACCTCCCATCAGCTCGACCAGCCGCTTGCAGATGCACAATCCCAAGCCAGTGCCGCCGTATTTGCGCGTAGTTGACCCATCTGCCTGGGTGAAGCTTTCAAAGATCCTGTCCTGCTTATACTTGGGGATGCCTATTCCGGTATCTGTGACCGAGAAAAGCAGTCTGGTTCGGTCTTTCGTCTCCTCCTCAAGCTCCACGCGGATTAACACTTCCCCTTTTTGGGTGAACTTCACCGCGTTTCCAATCAGATTCACCAATACTTGCCGAAGCCGACCTGGGTCGCCGAGCAACAGAGATGGGACCTGGTGTTTAATCATGCAGGCCAATTCCAATCCCTTGACCGAAGCCTTCGGGGCCAGGGTTCCAACCACTCCCTCCACAGTAACCCGCAGGTTGAAGTGCGTGCTTTCCATCTCAATTCTATCTGCTTCTATCTTTGAAAGATCCAGTATGTCGTTGAGCAGATCCAGCAGGGCACGCGAACTATCCTTTACCGTGTTCAGGTAATCTCGCTGCTCGTCTGTCAGGTTTGTATCCAGAGTTATGTCGGTCATACCTATGATGGCGTTCAAGGGGGTACGGATCTCATGGCTCATATTGGCCAGAAATTCGCTCTTGAGTCGGTTAGCTTCCTCGGCTCCCTCCTTGGCTTTCTTGAGATTCTCTTCCGCCCGCTTGCGTTCGGTGATGTCTCCGAAAGTGCCGACGACGCCCTCAAGCTTACCTTCATCTCCTACCAGCGGAGAGGCGTTAACGTTGATCCAAGAGATGGAGCCATCCGGACGCTCGATACCCATCACTACGTCCTTCACCGGACGCTTTTCCTTCATTGCCTGCGGACCGGCCATATCCTCTGGCGACATCGGCGTGCCATCAGGTCGGAGAACCTTCCATTCTGGGCCAACGTAATTGCGACCTTCGATTTGGGAGCGGCTAAGCCCCAAGATGCGTCCTGCTGCTGGGTTGGCCTGGATGATCTGACCGTCCGGAGCGATCAGAATCACGCCTTCGGCCATGGTCTCGAACAAACTGCGAAGGCGCTTTTCGCTCTCCCGCCGCGATTCCTCGGCCCGCCTTCGCTCGGTGACAACACTTTGGGCATAGATACTGAACATTATGAGAATACAAAGTGCCAACGAGCGCATCCAGATTTCTCGTGGATCTAAAGTGAATATTTCCTCAACAAGAGTACCCTCGTGGAAAACCAGACAATGTATTACGGACTCAAGAATCCAGAACAGAACCCCTAGGCCAATTCCGGTCAATATCATGTTCTTGGCTACATTCGTACGACTTGTCCTTTTGTTCTTCATCTACCAACTCTCCATCTGCCTTGCAGCGGGCTTTTGCCGGTCACCACCTGATAATCTGTTGACACATTCTTCTCCAATCGTTTATCAGTCGGTATTCTTTCTTAGCTGCAGCTTACGACAAATAAAACCCCTCCAAAGAATACTCACCAGAATCATAGCTTCCCTTATAGTCGGTAAATCGGCTCTTAATCGCATGACTTTAGGTGTAGTACTGACATTGACTGGGGGATGCGTCCCGAATTATGGGTATTGGCGAGATTTTGGTTGTGTGGTTCATACCCTGGGGGTTTAGGAACCCAGCCAAGAGGAAGGTATTTCTCGAATTTCTTGTTTGATTGATCTTGTCCTCTTGTGGTGAGGATTGTAACTGATCGATTTTGAAGATATTATTTGACCACCTAGCCGAGCCTTTACGCCTGGTCCTGCCCTTCGGTCACGCACTTCGTCCTGAGACTCAGTGTCGAA
>CAYFQZ010000088.1:0-1841 GCA_964345305.1 uncultured Ignavibacteria bacterium
AGCAACGGCGGCCTGTTGGTGGGAGCAGCCATGACCCAGAGGCCCGAGCTGTTCGGGGCGGTGATCTGCTGGAATCCCCTCCTGGACATGGTAAGGTATCACAATTTCCTGATCGCCAAGTTGTGGATTCCGGAGTACGGCTCGCCGGATGACTCGGTCCAGTTTCAATGGCTTTATGCTTACTCTCCATATCATCGGGTAGTGGACGGAACCGCTTATCCCGCCATGCTGTTCATGACGGCCGACTCCGACACCAGGGTTGATCCCATGCACGCGGTCAAGATGACCGCCCGGGTACAGGCGGCCAGCTCCTCTAATGCACCCATACTGCTGCGTTTTGACAGGCAGTCAGGGCACGCCGGAATGCCCATGTCGAAGAGCCTGGAAGAATACACCGATGTTTGGAGCTTCGTCTTCTGGCAATTGGGGGTGGAGTACTAGTGCAAACCCGGTGAACTTATCTGTGATGTCATTGCGAGGACCCGTAGGGGGCGAAGCAATCTCTTACAAAGCGAGATTGCTTCGCCCCGCCGCTGGCGGGACTCGCAATGACAAATCGCGGGGCCTTTTGCCGAAATCAACTCATGGTTGAAAGACCCATCTATCTCGATTACAATGCCACGACCCCGGTCGATTCCGAGGTTGCCGAGGCCATGCTGCCTTATCTTCAGGAGCATTTCGGTAATCCCTCCAGCTCCCACTGGTTCGGTATCCAGACCAAAAAGGTCGTGGAGAAGGCCCGCCACCAGGTGGCGGAGCTTTTGGGCTGCCAAACAGACGAGGTGATCTTCACCAGCGGTGGAAGCGAATCCAACAACTTCGCCATCAAGGGAGCGGCATACGCTCTCCGGGCTCGGGGAAAGCACATCATCACCTCTCAGATCGAGCATCCGGCGGTGATCAATCCGTGCAAGTGGCTGGAGAAGGAAGGCTTCAGAGTCACCTACGTGCCGGTGGACGAGTATGGCCTGGTCGATCCTGAGGATGTGAGGAGAGCCATCACAGCCGAGACCGTTCTTATCACAATAATGCATGCCAACAACGAGGTAGGCACCATTCAGCCCATCTCTGAGATCAGCAAGATAGCTCACCGGCACGACATCCTCTTCCATACCGATGCAGCCCAGTCAGTCGGCAAGATACCAGCCAAAGTGCAGGAGCTCGGGGTTGATCTTCTGTCGATTGCAGGTCACAAGGTCTATGCTCCCAAAGGAGTCGGTGCTCTGTATATCCGCCGCGGAGTCAACCTGGAAAAGCTCGTACACGGCGCCGATCATGAGCAGGACAGAAGAGCCGGCACTGAGAACGTCTTGGAGATTGTCGGATTGGGAAAGGCAGCCGAAATCGCCGGCCGCGATCTAGAGGAAAACGCAGCTCAGATGCAGAAGATGCGCGACCGCCTCTGGGATGGTCTAAAAGAGAGTATTCCAGGACTTGTGCTGAACGGCCATCCTGAGAAGAGACTCCCCAATACTCTCAGCGTTGCCTTTCCCGGGATAGACGCCAACACTCTGCTGTCGGAGCTGGATGAAGTAGCCGCTTCCCCTGGGGCAGCTTGCCATTTTGACGCCACTGACCTCTCGCCGGTGCTGGTAGCCATGAAAGTTCCCCGTGATGCTGCTTTGGGTACGATCAGATTCTCCACGGGCCGTCACACCACCGAAGAGGAGATCGACCGAGCGGTCAAAGCCATCGTTCAGGCCGTGGGTCGTCTCTCTGCCGCGACTGAGGTGCCAATTACCGAGAAAGCGGACTTAAAGGAAATCAAACTGACGCATTACACGCACGGATTAGGCTGCGCCTGCAAGTTGCGACCGCAGGCCTTGGAAGAGATTCTGGGC
>CAYFQZ010000089.1:0-20744 GCA_964345305.1 uncultured Ignavibacteria bacterium
CTTATGAGAGACTCATGCAACTCAGCAGGGAGATACACCTTCTAAATTCTTCCATGTCAGTTCTGGATTGGGATCAGAAGACCTACATACCCAAGGGAGGGACCGAGAATCGAGGTAACCAACTGGCTCTTCTGGCCGGGATAAGTCATCAAAGGGCCACCGCCCCGGAGATCGGGGATCTTCTCAAGCAACTGGAGGGAATCCCGTTAACCAGCGTTGCGGACAGCTTCGAAGCGGCCAATATCCGGGAGATAAAGCACTCATACGAAAAACTGGTTAAGGTGCCACAGTCCCTGGTTGAAGAGATAACCCGGGTGACGACCGTGGCGCATGAAGTTTGGGCGGATGCCCGGCAGAAGTCGGATTTCTCGATCTTCTTTCCCTATCTGGAGAAGATAATCAAGCTCAAGCAGCAGCAGGCAGAAGCCGTGGGTTATGAGAAGCACCCCTATGATGCGCTTTTGGATGATTTCGAGCCGGGGGCGACCATCGAGCAGGTGGCCAAAGTATTCGCTGATTTCCGCGGCGAACTGGTGGATCTGGTAAAAGCCATAACCGAATCCAAAAAGCGCCCGGATGCTTCGATTTTAAAGCGAGACTACCCGGTGGCTCGTCAGGCCAGCTTCGGCAAAGAGGCGTCTGCCGCCATCGGATATGACTATGAAAGGGGGCGGCTGGACGTTACGGTTCATCCATTCTGCACCACCATAGGCCCGGGGGACGTGCGCATCACCACCCGATACAATCCCAATCACTTTGGCCAGGCGTTCTTCGGCATCCTGCACGAATCGGGCCACGGCATATACGAGCAGGGATTGGACCCCGAACGGTACGGTACTCCCGGCGGGGATTCGGTCTCCCTGGGAATTCACGAATCGCAGTCCCGCATGTGGGAGAACATGGTTGGCCGGAGCAAAGCCTTCTGGAAGCATCTCTTCCCCAAGGCGCAAAAGGTCTTCCCGGAAGCACTGGGCGACGTGAAGTTTGAGGATTTCCATTTTGCCATCAATGAAGTGAAACCTTCGTTCATCCGGGTGGAGGCGGACGAGGTGACCTATAACCTGCACATCATGGTCAGGTTCGAGATCGAGCAGGCGTTCTTCAGCGGCGATCTCGCTCCGAAAGACATACCCAAAGCCTGGAACGACAAGTTCAAGAGCTATCTGGGCATCGTGCCTCCCACCGATGCCCAGGGCTGCCTGCAGGACGTGCACTGGAGCGCAGGTTACATCGGGTACTTTCCCACCTACGCGTTGGGAAATCTGTACTCGGCTCAATTCTTCGGCCAAGCCAAGAAGGAGCTGGGAGATCTTAATAGGCAATTTGCCAGAGGAGAGTTTGGCGAGCTGAAGAGATGGTTAAACGAGCGGATCCACCGCTTGGGTCAGCGCTACCGTGCAGAGAAGTTGGCAGAGGTGGTCACGGGCAAGCCGCTCTCTCATCGTCCACTGATGGATTACCTGAAGGTTAAGTACGGTGAGCTCTACGGAGTCTGATCTTTGAATGAGAAGCGGCCTTTCCGGCAGCCTGGCGGGCAGGTCGAGGAGCTGGAAAAGTCACCAGAAGACTTGCTGGCTGTGATCATCAAGATGTCGGTGCCCCGGGCCGACTAAGATAATAGATCGAGCGGGGCGGTAAGCGTCGGGTTTCGGTCTCGGGGGCGCAGGGCGAAGCGGGCGTCTCTTTGGGCTTCTCAAACGTGGCCGATTCTGTGAACGTATTTTAAGCACAAGTTGCTTTGACAGCTTACCCCGAAGGGAGAAACATGAAAAGATATGCCATCTCTATCGTCATCCTGATAGTCGCAGTCTTCCTGGGAATACACGGACCGATTGCTTCTGAGACAACCTCCAAGCAAAAGAAAATAAAGGAAAGCCCCGCAGAGAAGAAAAAGACCTCGGTCGTCTGGTACACGTATGGCGAGGGCCTGACCAAGGCCAAGAAAGAGAACAAGCACGCCATGGTGTACTTCTACACCAAATTGTGTGGCTGGTGCAAGAGAATGGATAAGAATACCTTCGGCAACGAAGAGGTAAGGGATCTGCTGAATGAAAGCTACGTGCCTATTAGGGTTAACGGGCAGTCGGGCGAGAAGGTCAAGGTTGACGGAAAGGAGGTGACGGAAAGGCAGGTGGCGGGAGCCTATCAGGTGAGGGCCTATCCGATCACCTGGTTTCTCAAGCCGTCCGGTGAGCGAATCGCTCCACGACGGGGTTACGTCGCTTCTGAGGAGTTTCTATACATCCTCAAATGGGTGGAGGACAGCCTTTACGACAAGAACGTCAGCTTCGGAGAGTTCGTAAAACAGGAGCAAGGCAAGAAGTCGGACAAGAAATAGTAACTGAAACGGAAATCTGACCGTCCAGGTTTAATCTCACCCCAACCCTCTCCTTGGCAGGGAGAGAGAATCCCCTTTGGAAAAAGATAATTCAGGCGTGTCCAGCCTGTGCCAGGCGTTCCGCTTCAGCGGAACCCAAGTCGGGTGCCAGCACGACGCCGAGACCCATGCTCCCGACCCCTGGCCGTTCTTACTCTGCGAAAATTCGACCTTGACTTCGATGGGCAGGCGGGTATATCTTGAGCCTGTGCAATTAGGCCGCGTTAACCAAGTCGGCTTCTGGTTCACTTCTTGATCCATGAGGATTTGGAGCAAAAGAAGACATTCCCTCTGGCTGATCGTCTTCCTGGTTCTGATCATCGTCGTCTTTAATGCCAGCAACTGGTATGTCTATTCGAAGATAAAGTTCTATTTGACGCAGCAGCTGGGGGAGAGACTTGCCAACATAGCCAGCGCCACGGCATTCGGTCTGGACCCCGACAGAATGTCAAGGCTGAGGGAGGATCCACGGGCTTATTCGGAAACCAGGCGGTTGTTGGAGCAGGTAAGGGAGGACAACCAATTGGTCGACGTGTTTATTCTTGATCAGGATTATAACAACCTGCTTAGCCCTGAGTCCGGCTCCGCTTCCGATATCTTCCTGAACCTGGATCTGGCCGCCATCACCCAGGCCATGGTAGGAATAAGGACTTACTCGCACCTGTACCAGGTGGGAGATTATATGTTTGAAAGCGGGTTCGCTCCGGTTTACGATACTGCAGGCAACGTCATAGCGGTTCTGGGCGTAGAGGCCGGCGCGGATTTCTTTGAAGTCCTCTTGGATTTCAGGAGGACCCTAATCGGGGCTCTTGTGCTCAGCATCGTGGGCATCCTCGTGTTGGGAGCTTTCTTCTATAACGTTACCCGCCGCCTGCGGAGGATGGAGGACGCAGTAATCCAAACCAGCGCACTCCAAGCAATGGGAGAAATGGTGGCGACCATTTGTCACGAGATCCGGAATCCCCTGGGGATAATCAAAGGGACGGCAGAGAGGCTGCGTTGGAAATACGATGCGAAAAACGACGAGCTTTTCGGTTTCATACCGGAGGAAGTAAACCGCCTGAACGATATCCTGACCGGGTATCTCGAGTTCGCCAGCTCCGAGCCAAAGAAAATGGAGAAAACTGACATAATTCATCTGGTGTCAAGAACGGTCGAACAGCTGCGAGGCTCGTTTTCAAGAAGGAACATTCGGATTCATCTTGACAGCCGAGAGGAAGTTCCCCAAGTGGAGGTGAACCCGGGGGGCATGCGGCAGGTAATAATTAACCTGCTGATGAACGCCAAGGATGCCATCCAGCGGGACGGAGAGGTGCATATCCGGCTGAGGAAAGAGCAGGACTTCGTTGTGCTGAGTGCGGAGGACACCGGGAGGGGCATAAGGAGAAAAGATATCGCACAGTTGTTCAATCCCTTTTTCTCCACCAAATCCAAAGGCACCGGACTGGGGCTTTATGTTATCAAGAAGATAGTCGAGGAACACCAGGGAAAGGTGATGGTGGAAAGCAAGCCCGGGGAAGGGACAAAATTCGAAATCAAGTTGCCTGTGGTTTCAGGAGACCGGTCAACGGACGAAGGGGATTGAACAGATATTAGTAGCTGCGGCGGACTGCGGACGGTGGACGGAAAGCGGTCGAAAGGGATTGAGGCGGCTGCAGGATTTGTGAGGAGGTGAGGTCATGGCGAAAATACTGGTGGTTGATGATGAGAAGAAGATGGGGATATTGATCCAGGGTACTCTGAAGGATGTTGGCTACTCCACAAGAGCGGTCACCAGCGGCGACGAGGCTCTAAAACTTCTGAAGAAGAACACCTACGATGTGGTCATCACCGATCTGAAGATGGAGCCGGTGGACGGCATGGCGGTGTTGAAGAAAGCAAAGGAACTGAACGAGTCGACCGAGGTGATCATGATGACCGCTTACGCCACTGCGCAGTCTGCCGTGGAAGCTATGAAGGCCGGAGCAGCGGATTACATCATCAAGCCTTTCGCTTTGGACGAACTGAAGATTCTGGTGGACAAGATAGTGGAGAGACAGAAGCTTGTGGCACTGAACGTGCAACTGCAAGAGGATCTGGGCAAAGCAGCTCTGGATGACTTCGTGGGGAAAAGCGACAAGGTTAAGAACGTATTCGAGCTAGTTGACAAGGTGGCCAAGACCGATGCCAACGTTCTGCTTTTGGGCGAAAGCGGCACGGGCAAGGAGCTGGTGGCCAGGGCCATACATCAGAGGAGCAGAAGAAGAAACAGGCCCCTGATTACCGTCAATTGCGCAGCCCTGACCGAGACTTTGCTTGAGTCGGAGCTTTTCGGCCACGAGAAGGGTGCTTTCACCGGTGCTCATGCACGGAAATTGGGCAGGTTCGAGCTGGCAGATTCGGGCACCATCTTCCTGGATGAAATCGGCGAAATCTCTCCGGCAATACAGGCCAAGCTGCTGAGGGTCCTGGAGGAGAGAAAATTCAACCGGGTCGGGGGAGTCGAGACCATCCAGGCGGACACTCGTCTGATTGCGGCCACCAACAGGAACCTGGAGGAAAACGTCAAGGCAGGAAAATTCAGGGAGGATCTGTATTTCAGGCTAAACGTGTTCCCCATCTGGATTCCTCCCTTAAGGGAAAGAAAAGAAGACATACCGCTTCTGGTCAGCCACTTCCTGAAGAAGTACCGATACACGGGCCAAGAAATCCCTTCGGACCTGCTGGATCAACTGGTCGACTACGAATGGCCGGGGAACGTGAGGGAGCTGAAAAACATACTTGAGCGAGCCATGATCCTGTCGGACGGGAAAGACATACAGCCTCGGCACGTGGGAATAAAGCCTGGCCCGGGTGTTACCGGAGACATTGTCGAGGCCGCAGAAGGGGTGACCGCATCGTCTCCGAAATCCTCACTCAGTCTCGAAGAGATGGAAAAGAACATGATCCTCGAGGCTCTGAAAAGGTCAAAGGGAAACAAGACCGAGGCAGCCAAAGCTTTGCACATCACCCGCAGAATGCTCTACTCCAGAATGAAGAAGTATGATCTTCTCTAGGGCTGCTTCCGCCAATTGTGTTTTAACCCGCCCTTTGGTTCACTGCGGTCGAGGGAGGGAGAAGTCTATTCCCCTGCCCCTCTGAGGATGTGTCAGAATGTAGGTTCTTGTAGCCGCAGACTTTCCTCCGCCAGAGGTGGGGGATGCGCCTATGGCGCATAGTCTGCGAAATTGGCGTCTTGAATTCCAGCGACCTGCGTCCGCAGGATGGTCATGAATTCAAAACATAATTGCTGCACAACTGCTGTGCAGAAGAAGGTGAGTCCAACGTAGTGAAGCCTTTCACAGGTTTTTTATCCTTGACAAAGGAGTCCTTGTCGGTATTTTAGTTGTGCCGATAGGCAAGGTAGGGGCGATTCATGAATCGCCCCTACCTCAGATATTCCGGTTTGCAGGTTGAGCGGGGCCGTAGTTCAGTTGGGAGAAGGTCCCGATAGGAATCGGGAAGGTCACGGTGCGCAGAAAGGTTTGATTCTGTTTGATGGCCAGGTGTGACATTGCAGAAATTCCTGTTATATATTCTGCAGAGTCAGAGAGAAGGAAAGTATTATGTCGGCATGACGAAGGACGTACAAACTAGACTTGATCAACACAATGGTGGTGTGGGGAAGTCCACCAGAGCAAGTAGACCCTGGAGCGTGATATACACGGAGGAATACAATACCTGGTCTGAAGCGGCAAGAAGAGAAAGACAGATGAAAAGGCAGAAAAGCAGATGGTACATCGAGAGTCTGGCTGGATCTTGTCGACAGCAGTCTAGAAAGTGAGTTTTGAAGAAGACAATAGCAAGTGTCTGATGCGCATTAACTGATTTCGTGGGGCCGTAGTTCAGTTGGGAGAACGTCTGACTGGCAGTCAGAAGGTCACGGGTTCGAGCCCCGTCGGCTCCACCAAATTCAGGCAAGACGGCCCTTTCACTTTATCGTGGACGGGTTTTTTTGTAGCCGGACGGGCTTTTCCGACCAGGGTCGGCAGAAGATTGCCGGGCGAGTGATTCGAGGTCAGAAGCAGGACCGTGAGTTGTCTGGCCTGGGGCCTCGAGTGGTGGTCTCTTGGAAAAAAAAGAGACAGATCCGTTGGCCCCGTCAGCATTTTTCATGCTTTTTTTGGGGACGGTTTTTCTCGGGGACGGATCTGTCTTTCTGTCTTCACTGCGGTAAGCGTTAAGCTGCCCAGACACGGGAAACCCTCGACGTTTTCCTCCCGGACTGTCAGCTTATTTCGGCAACTTACCTTCTATTTGTTTTCTCGGCATGGCGCGAGAATCCTTTAACCCGGCGAACCGATTGCAGAGTGGCTTGTCCGGGCTTAGACCCCATCGCTCAGTCGCCCGGACGCCCGGAACGTGCCGTTAAATTGGCAGATCGTGCCCTACCGGTTTCATCCGGATGAACGACTGAAACAAGGGCAGGCTGGGGTGTCGCGATAGCGACAAAACAAGGGAACTTTTTTGGCTGCTCTTTGTAAAAGTACAACGAAAGACAGGAGGAAACAAAAAACTCTGAAGGAGGTTTTGCCATGTCAAAAAGAATCACGGTTTTCATGATTCTTGCGGCATTTGTCGTCTCTGCGGCGAGCCTGACTTGCGTGGCCGGAGACGAGTACGAGCAGGGCTTGAAGGTCTATAAGGAGAGCTCCAAGAGCGGCTATCTGGGGGTCTACCTTCAGAACATCGACAGGGATCTAAAGGAGGCTTTGGAGCTGGAGTCGAGGAAAGGAGCGCTGATAGCCGGGGTCGTGGACGACAGCCCGGCGGATGAGGCGGGGCTGGAAGAGGAAGACGTGGTCGTGGAATTCGATGGAGAGCAAGTGAGGAACAGCTCGCAGTTGACCAGACGGATAAAGAAGCGTTCGCCCGGTGATAAGGTGAATCTGGTAGTGATAAGGGACGGCAAGAAACAGAACATAGCCGTCGTCTTGGGTAAACGCCCGAAAAGCGAGCTTAGGATAGTCGAGCCGTTTCTTGAAGACCTCTACATGCCCAAGGCCGGCACTTACTCGTTCACTTACTTTTCTGGCAGCCGAATCGGGGTCAAGGTTCAGAGTCTGACAGAGCAATTGGGTGAGTACTTCGGCGTAGAGGATGGACAAGGCGCCTTAATCACCGAGGTGGAGGAGGATATGCCGGCCGAGAAGGCGGGACTTAAGGCAGGTGACGTGATTGTTGAGGCGGATGGAGAAGACATAGAAGACACCGGCGACTTGATAGAGGTAATCTCTGAAAAGGAAGAGGGTGAGAAAGTTCAGTTAACGGTGATGCGCGATCGCAGCTCCAGAAGCTTCGAGGTCGAGGTAGAGAAGAGCAAAGTCTGGTCCTCGTCGGATTGGAGTGATTTTGCCACGGTGAAGGTATTCACAGACAAGCTCAAGAAGCCCGAGAAATTCTGGCTGCAAAAAGAGTCGTCGGAGGTTGAAGAGCAGATGGAGGAGCTAAGAGAAGAGCTGCAAGAGCTTAAGGAGGAACTGGAGGAGTTGCGAGAGAAGCTCAGATAAAAAAGTGTTCCCTGAGTGATCCCCGAGTGCTCGCCTCCCGGACACCTCTCTCCGCTCCGGGAAGGCGAGCACGACGGTGGTAGACAAAGCATGCAACCAGGTTCAGCCCCCGCTGTAACCCCCGCAAGAAGCACAGGGGAGACCGAAATTCGGTCTCCCCTGCCTGCATTTTGTGATTCTCTATTCGCGAGCTTGTAGTTGTCCGATTCATCGGGCGGTTTCCGGGTCGATGAGCAGACGCCCAGACGGGGGCGTCCGCCCTCCCGTCCGGGAATTCCCGCCCGCATGAGCTTTCTCAGCAGGACACTGTAAGGGTTGCATTTCCAACGGATCCGTAGGACATGCGACCCGTCGGGATTTGACCTCTAGCAGCCTGGCGGGTCCCCGCCTTTGAACAGGTAGTTGAGGATGTACACCGCATCGCCGAGATCGACCACTCCGTCGACGTTGGCGTCGCCTGCGGCAAGAGGAACAGGTAGGGGACCGTCCCTGTACAGGTAGTTTAAGACGTAGATGGCATCGCTTAGATCAACAGTCCCGTTCGAGGTTGCATCCCCGGCAGTGAATGAAGTGGTATATTGGATATTCCAATTCCGGGCGCCCTCACTGGAGAAGACTGGGAAGGGGACACCGTCCGCGAGACACAAAGCCACCGGATGGATTTGATGGCCCGCAGCAGTGGTGACCGGTACGGGAACGCCCCAGTCGCCTTCATGGATGCTCCGATAGATGTTCCAATCGCCGTCCCGATTGCTCTGCCAGGTGACCAGTATCTTGTCCCCACCGCAACAGGCAATGTCCGGACAGAGGTCGTCGCAGGGATCGGCCGTGACCGGCGTATCGGGGGACCACCCGGCTTCAGAGTGAAACTTGGCGTAGATGTTGAGGTCTCCGTCTCTGTTGGAACGCCACACCACCCAAACGCGACCCGAAGCATCGGCCGTGGCTGAAGGCTCAAGGTCATAACCCGGGTCGGCAGTAAGCCGGTAGGGGGCCGACCAGAAGTCGTCTTTATAAAAGCTGGCATATAAATCCCAGTTACCGTTTTTCCTGGCATACCACACCACCCAGACCCTGCCCTCCCGGTCCACCGCTATTGCCGGGTCGCGCTCCTCATCCGGTGAGGAAGCCAGGTACGCCGGAGACGTCCAGGAGTGGCCGTCATAAAAGGAGTACATTATGTCAGAATCCTGCTTTCTCCCGGTTCTCCACACCACCCAGACTTTTCCCGAACTGTCCACCGCCGATTTCGGCTCGATGTCGTATGGCTCGGCATCGGTAATCCTGATGGGATCTGACCAGGCCGAGCCGCTGCCGTAGATTCCGTAAATATCCCAACCGTCGGTTCCGCTCTGAACGCCCCGATAACTCTGCCAGAAGACCCAGACGTTTCCTGATCTGTCTGAGACCACCGACGGATGAAAATCCCAGGGAGCAGCGAAAGCTATCTCTTCGGGATTCGACCAGGAGAGCCCGTCGCGGCGGCTGACCCAGATATTGGAGCGAGCATCTCTCCCCGCGTTCCAGGCCACCCAGACTTTGCCCAGGACGTCCAAGCATGCCGATGGATTACCGTCGGTAAAGGGAGAGGCATCTATGGGGGAACTGTCCCATTCAGAGGTATTCTCCGACATCCTTTGGGGCGTCAACCGGGCAACCGTCGCCGGGTTTCCGTGTCCGTGCGGCTTGAGCGTAGGATCGCCGAATATGTGGCAACCCCAGAACCATTCGTAGTTCCACCACATCCAGTCAAGAAAGGCCTCCCCCAGGTTTTTTCCCTCCTGCAGACTCAGATACAAGTCCTCAAAGTCATTTCCGTACATGATCCTGGTTTCACCGATGACGGCGACGGCGTGCTCGCTTCCGAAAAGGTAGGCTTGTCCCAGGTTGTCGGTCTCAGCATACCTGGCGTTGGAGCAGGCATTCAGCACCACGAAGTTGGCCCTCGGATTCAGCAGGGGCATCTCATAGCTGAAGAGACTTCCACCCCCGTGGGCCTCTCCCTGCAGGAAAAAAGTGCTCCCCCAGGGAGAAGAGTGAGCCAGAAGATGGACCCATTCGTGACCTTGCCTCAGTCGGTGTTTGTAGTCAAGAGCGGTGGTGCTGTCTTCATGAGCCACGAAGGTCAGATCGCGGTAGACCGAACCCAGGTAAGTCTCCACTTCCGGATACCAGGTGCACTCCAGATATCCCAGGGCCCGGTCGGGGAGATTCTGGCTGCCGGTCCGGTAAGCGTGATTCTTGGCGAAATACTGCCGTAGCAACTCCGCCTCGTCCCCGAATATGCAGTTGGATGGCGCAATCCTGCCGGACCAGATCTCCGGCTCGGAGTTTTCAGTGACGTGCTCGTAGAAGCCATCCCCGTCGTTGTCTCTCCAGGTTCCGTTCAGGTCCATGTAGAAGTAGTCTGTCGGAAAATGAGACCGGTAGTAGAGGGAAGTTTCCATCCAGGCGGCGGGAACGTCTCCCACCAGAACGACTCCCACCAATCCCGAGGAAGCGTATTCCGCCGTCAGAATAGCCCTGATCTGTTCCGGGGTCTGGTTCCAGGATCTGCTGATCGCGACAGAGTACCCCTCGGATTGAAGATCGTAAGCATACTGCTCGATGTTGGCACGGATTGCCTCGTAGACGATCGAGTCGACGAAGACGTGAACCAATCCCTGACCTTCAACCGCTCTCCAAATCCTGGAGTCAGGGCGGGAAGTCACCCCTTCCAGGGTCTTGATCTCCTTGAAAATGCCTGGAGGGACCAGCAGCGGATGGCGGCATTCCGCAATAATCCTTTCCAGTTGCTCGATTCTCGGATCATCATCCGAGTAGGCTGGAATGCCTGACCAGCCTACCAGAAAAAGCGCGAACAAAACCGTGATCGTTCTGTGCATCTGAGGCTCTCCTTTTCAAACCAGGCTGAGGGCGGAGAGAAGATGAAAGCCGGCAATCACCAGAAGGCCCCAAATCAGGCGCCGGTCCGATCGGCGCATGATCCCGGCCCGGCAGATACCTGACCGGGCTTCCGGGAGAAGCCAGTCTGACTCCTTGCGGCTTCCCCGAACAGTCCATCCATGATAAGATGAGCCTGCACCGATGCCGCTTTCTCCCCATATGACCTGTTCGGCAAAAAGAAGGATTACCTTACTCCAAACTTCTTCAGGCTTAGGTCGTATACAACTTTCGTCTAAGGTCCAGCGCATAAAGGGAGGGAATTTTTTGTCTTGACAACCAACAGCGCTTTGGTTAATATTGACGGCTATGAAGATAGAACTGAACAGGAAATCAGAGGATTTCAGCCACCGGTGCGATCTGGAGGAGTGTGCCGAGGTTCTCGACCTTCGGGCAGAAGGTGCCGCATTTGAAGATCCGGTTAAGGTTCAGCTCAGCGTCACCAAGAGCCAGGATCAAATCATCTGCAGGGGTAAAGTCACCACCGGCGTGAAGCTGGAGTGTTCCCGCTGTTTGAGCTCATATCGACACAGCCTTTCCTCTGGCCTGGATTTCGTGGTAGATCTGACCGGAGATCCAGCCGGGATGAAGTCGGACGAAGAAGGGTATTTTGTTGCAGATCCTTCCTCTGATCATTTTGAGATAGACAGCCTGGTGCGCGAATCCATCATACTCTCGCTCCCTTTCAAACCGCTCTGTTCGGAGAATTGCAGAGGGCTCTGCCCGACCTGCGGGACGGACCTGAACCGGTCCAAATGCGATTGCGTGAGGGAGAATGTCGATCCCCGATGGGACCAGTTGAAGGGATTGTTGAACAAGAAATCTTGATTAAGGTTGATTATCGGAAAAGAACTGCAGTAGACTGAGCGAGAGAGGTCTGGCGGAATCGCCAGTCCCGGACCCTTTCCGGGGAGATAGGTGGGCGGCAGAAGACGACCCGACCTGAAGCTCTCGCTTGATCTGGAGAGGAAAATAAGATGCCTTTGCCGAAAAGGAGACATTCCAGAGCCCGCGGTGCCAAAAGGCGGACGCACTGGAAGCTTTCCGTTCCCAACGTGGTGGAATGCCCACAATGCCATCAGCCCAAACTGTCTCACCGGGTCTGCCCTAATTGTGGATATTACAAGGGCAGACAGGTGATAACCCCCGAGGAGACTTAGCCAGCCCGGGCTGCGGATTGCAGTCCCGTTTCCTTAAGGATTTTGAGCGCTGAGGTGGTAGGACGTGAATGAAAACGGAAAAGCCATAATAGCGGTTGACGCTATGGGCGGCGATTCGGCTCCCGCTTCGGTGGTGGAGGGGTCGATCTGGGCCCATCAGGAGAACCACGGAGACTTCCGGATGGTTCTGGTGGGAGAGAAGGAAAAAATCCGCTCGGAGCTCTCGCGGCTGAGAGCGGCGGACGTGCCTATCAGGATCCATCACGCTTCCCAGAGCATCGTCATGGAGGAGGACCCGGTGAACAGCCTGAAGAAGAAGGACTCCTCCATAGCCGCCGGAATTAGACTGCAGAAGGAGGGAAAGGCTGACGCTTTCATCTCGGGAGGCAACACCGGTGCGGTGATGACCCATGCTCTGATGACCCTGGGAAGAATGGAAGGTATTCACCGTCCGGCCATCGCTTCACTTCTACCCACGGAGAAGGGGATCGTGGTGGTTCTGGACGTGGGGGCCAACGCGGAATGCAAGGCCTCGAACCTCTATCAGTTCGGGGTGATGGGGTCGGTCTACACCGAACTTGTCTTCAAGAAACCCAATCCTCGCGTAGGTCTGCTCTCCATCGGTGAAGAAAGCACCAAAGGTAACGAGATGACGCTGACGGCCCATAAGCTCCTGAGCGAGGATGATTCCTTGAATTTCATCGGCAACGTGGAGGGGCGGGACGTTCTTAAGGGCACCTGCGACGTGGTGGTTTGCGACGGTTTCGTGGGGAACATAGTACTGAAGTTCGCCGAGAGCATAGACGGCTTCTTAACCTGGTTGGTGAAGAAGAGAGTCAGAGAGAGTCTGCTTTTTCGCCTGGGAGCCTTCCTGGTCAAGGTGTCCATCCGAGACTTAAGGAAGGTGCTGGACTATGCCGAATACGGAGGCGCCCCGCTCTTGGGCGTGGACGGGGTCTGCATTATCTGCCACGGATCTTCTTCACCCAAGGCCATCAAGAATGCCCTGAGGCTGGCCACCCAAATGGTGGAGCAGAAGGTCAATCAGCGGATCATCAGCGCCTTCAGGGAGAGAAAAGGGGTTAGATGCGCAAGAGAATAAATTCCATGATCGCCGGTACGGGGTCCTTCGCACCCTCCAGGATTCTGACCAACTATGAATTGGAGAAGATGGTGGAGACCTCCGACGAATGGATAATCACCCGGACCGGAATAAAGGAGAGAAGGATATCAGAGGACGGCACCGGACCCTCGGATCTGGCCCTGGAAGCGTCCAAAATCGCCTTGAAGGAGGCGGGCCTGAAGCCCGAGGAGATAGATCTTATTCTTCTGGGCACGGTTACGCCGGACTATCTTCTTCCCTCCACCGCCTGCATTCTGCAGGATAAGCTGGGGGCCAAGAATGCTGCGGTCTTGGACATCGTGGCGGCATGCTCCGGGTTCATCTACGGTCTTTCCATCGCATCTGCTTTCATAGCCATCGGCCAGTACAGAAACGTGCTGGTGGTCGGGGTGGAGACCCTCTCCAAGATACTCAACTGGGAGGATCGCAACACCTGCGTGCTCTTTGGGGATGGAGCGGGAGCGGCACTGGTCACGCCCACTGCGGAGGAGAAAGGGATTCTGGGCACCTTTCTATCAGGTGACGGTTCGCTGGCCAATCTTCTCCATATACCCATCGGCGGAGCCAGGACCCCCCTGACCAAGGATAACTACGATTTGAAGAAGCATTATATCTGCATGCAGGGAAACGAGGTCTTCAAGTCGGCGGTCAGAGCCATGGACGCCGCTGCCAAACGCATCATAGCCGAGGTAGGACTCACCCCGGATGAGATAGACCTTCTGATTCCGCATCAGGCCAACATCAGAATCATCGAGGCGCTGGCAAAGAGGCTAAAGGTGTCCATGGATAAGGTATACGTTAACATCGACCGCTACGGGAACACCTCCGCTGCCTCCGTGCCTATAGCACTGGATGAAGCCCGAAAGAAGGGGGCGATAAAGGAGGGATCGAATACGGTTCTGGTCGCCTTCGGCGCAGGATTCACCTGGGGATCGGCAGTCATCAGGTGGTGAGAAAGTCTCGCCGGGTTCCTGTGCTGCCGGCGATTGAGCGTCTGAGCGTCCAGGCGCGGGCCGGAGAGGCTGTAGGCGCAGCTGGATTGAACCGAACTGGAAATTTCGTGCCGGAGACTTATGGATAAGATCGGATTTCTATTCCCGGGACAGGGGGCGCAATACGTGGGGATGGCCAGAGACCTCTACGACTCGTATCCTGCGGTCAAAGACCTTTATTCCCGGGCAGAAAAGATACTCCACTTCGATTTGGCCAAGATATGCTTTGAGGGGTCGGCTGAGGTTCTGGTTCAGACTCAGCATACTCAGCCAGCCATCTTCGTTCACAGCACAGCGCTTTGGACGCTGCTGAAAGATGAAAAGCTAGAACCGGCCTTCGCCGCCGGTCACAGCCTGGGCGAGTACTCGGCCCTGGTGGCGGCAGGAGCCCTCTCCTTTGAGGACGGTCTGGAGGCGGTGAGAGAGAGAAGCCTCCTGATGCAGGAGGCCTGCCAGACCAGCCAGGGAACCATGGCGGCGATCATCGGGCTGAAAGAGACAGACATCCTCTCCATTTGCCGGGAGGCTTCAAGTCACGGGATCGTCCAGCCGGCCAACTTCAACTCGAAGGATCAGATCGCCATCTCGGGCGAGCGGAGGGCGGTGGAAAAAGGGGCGGAGCTGGCAAAGGAGAGGGGAGCCAGAAAGGCCATTATGCTGGAGGTGGCGGGAGCCTTCCATTCCGATCTCATGCAGCCGGCTCAGGAAAAGTTCAAGCAGACGGTGAGCGAACTCAAGGTGAAGGGACCTGCCGTCCCGGTGGTAGCCAACGTTAACGCCGAGCCGGTCACCCAGCCCGAACAAATCAAAGCGCTTCTAATCGACCAGATAACCATGCCGGTCTTGTGGTACCAGTCGCTGGAGCGAATGTATAAGGAAGGCGTCAGGAGTTTCGTGGAGGTGGGACCGGGAAAGGTGCTGCAAGGGCTGCTCAAAAGATCCTTCCGGGACGCAAAAGGGGTAGGGGTGGATAAGCTGGCAGATCTGGAGAAACTTGCCCAGATGGTGGAGGTTGGTGCCATCTGAACTCCACTGAACAGGACATTAGGAGAATATGGGTCTTGCGGGAAAGACAGCGCTGGTCACCGGAGGCGCAAAGGGCATCGGAAAGGCCATTGCTCAGAGATTGGCTAAGGAAGGCGCAAGCGTGGCCATCGCCGACATCGATTTCGACCTAGCCCGGTCCGTGGCCGACGAGTTGAACCACCAGGGACGGACGGCAGAAGCTTTCCGGGCGGACGTATCGGATTCTTCAGAGGCCGAGCAGCTGGTCAAGGCGGTGGTGGAGAGATTTGACGCGCTGGATATCCTCATCAATAATGCCGGAATCACCCGGGATGCGCTCTTGATCCGCCTGGCAGACGAGGACTGGGACCGGGTACTACAGGTGAACCTCAAGGGCGCATTCAATCTGACCAAAAGCGCAGCCCGGGTGATGATCAAGAAGAGGTCGGGACGAATCGTCAACATGAGCTCGGTGATCGGGTTGACCGGAAACACGGGGCAGGCTGCCTACGCCGCCTCCAAGGCCGGGCTGGTCGGCTTGACCAAGTCCACAGCCAGGGAGCTGGCCGCTCGAGGGATCACCGTGAACGCGGTCGCTCCCGGATATGTTGAGACGGCCATGACGGAGAATCTTCCCCAGTCGGCGAAGGATGCGTTTATCAGCCTTACTCCCCTGAGAAGACCGGGAAAACCGCAGGAGGTGGCCAATCTGGTAGCCTTTTTGGTCTCCGATCAGGCCGACTACATCACCGGACAGGTGATTCACGTGGACGGTGGATTCTTGATGTAAGACATCTCGGGGGACCCACGCGGTCGCAAGACTTTCTGCAATTTCGACCCGGAGAGAGATTGTCTGGCCTGACCGGCAAATTCCGCAAGTCCCCTTCAAGAGAGGCTCACGGAGCGAGGACAATCGAGACTTGACTTAAACCACACTTTAGGAGGACTCAAGAATGTCTGTCGAGGAGAGAGTGAAGAAGATAGTGGTCGAGCAGCTTGGCGTGGACGAGGGTCAGGTGACCAGGGAGGCGAAGTTCGTTGAGGATCTGGGAGCGGATTCTCTCGACACCGTGGAGCTGATCATGGCACTGGAGGAGGAATTCAGCACCCCCGAGGCCAAATTCGAGATTCCGGACGAGGAGGCAGAGAAGATCTCAACCGTGGGGCAGGCAATCCAATACATAGAAACAAATCAACCGAAGGAAGGAAGCTGAGAGGTTATTCATGAACGGTGCTGTTATTCCCTTGCGCCGGGTGGTTGTGACCGGGATGGGGGTTATCAGCCCCATCGGCAACTCCCTGGAGGAGTTCTGGACCAACGCCAAACGCGGTGTCTCAGGCATCGATAGGGTGAGCCGGTTTGACCCCAGCCAGTTCTCTTCCCAGATAGTGGGAGAGGTCAAGGGCTTCGACGCCTCCAAGTACATGGACAAAAAAGAAGCCCGGAGAATGGATCTGGTTCAGCAGTACGCCGTGGCCGGCGCTCAGCAGGCTTTTGATCAGTCCGGCCTGGGTTCGGACTCCGTGGACCCGGAAATGGCTGGCGTGGTGATAGGGAGCGGAATCGGGGGCATAGAGACCTTCGAAAAGCAACACTCCATTCTTCTGAAGCAGGGTCCCAGCCGGGTCAGTCCCTTCTTCATACCCATGATGATCATCGATCTTTGTGCCGGGTTGGTCTCCATGCGCTTCAAATTCAAGGGACCCAACTATGCCACCGTGTCGGCCTGTTCCTCCGGCGCCCACGCCATCGCCGATGCGTTCAAGATAATCCAGCGCGGAGAAGCAGACGTGATGATCACCGGGGGATCCGAGGCCTCCATCACCCCGGCATCCTTGGCCGGATTCTGCTCTGCCCGAGCTCTTTCCACCCGAAATGATCAACCCCAGAAGGCCTCCCGTCCCTTCGACAAAGAGAGAGACGGATTCGTTATGTCGGAGGGAGCCGGGATAATGATTCTGGAGAGCCTGGAGCACGCCCGGAAGCGCGGGGCACGCATCTTCGCCGAGATGGCGGGAGCCGGTTGCACAGCGGACGCCTATCATATTACCGCGCCTGCTCCCGGAGGGGAAGGCGCCATCAGAGCCATGAGGCTGGCCCTGAGAGATGCGAGGCTCAGCCCTGATTCGGTGGATTACATAAACGCTCACGGTACGTCGACCGACCTGAACGATGCAACCGAGACTCAGGCCATCAAAGTGGTATTCGGGGAGAGGGCCAAGAAGATTCCCGTCAGCTCCACCAAGTCGATGATCGGCCACCTGCTGGGGGCGGCTGGAGCTGTGGAGCTGGTGGCCGCCATACAATCTATCGAGGAAGGGGTAATCCATCCCACCGTAAACTACGAGGTCCCCGATCCGGAGTGCGACCTGGACTACGTGCCCAACAAAATGCGAAAGACGGAGGTCGGCGTGGCCTTAAGCAACTCGTTCGGATTCGGCGGCCACAATATCACCCTGGCCGTGCGGAGATTCGCCCCCTGAGTCCGGAGCACTGCACGTTTCTCCGGCAGCCGGCGGTCGGGGCAGCTCCGCCGCAAGGGCAGGAGTTACTCCCGGCCTACGGGCCTCTCAGATGGATCGGCACTCCAGCCTCAGATACAGAACAAGACTTGCTTGCCGCGTCAGGACAGATGGAGGCATGAGTTAATCGCACGCGAGTGGCGGATCATTTGCTTTGAGAGTTAACATTCCGGCGCCCGGTAAGCGTAAAAGATAGTGTGATCGGTCGTACTTCTGAGTGAGCCCTTTATTTTGTTTTGCGTCAACTGCTGATGTCGTCTTTTCTTCGCACATTTCTCAGGGGGCTGTCCGTCAGGAAGAAGGGGTTCGGGCAATATCGTGAGCTGGAAAGGAAACTCGGCTACCGTTTCACATATCCGGAGCTTCTCGAGCGGGCCTTAACCCACAGATCATATATCTATACTCCCGAGAACGAGCACCTCAGGGCGAACGAGAGGTTAGAGTTTCTGGGCGATTCGGTGCTGGGAATGGTAACCAGCCGATTCCTGTTCGAGCGCTTTCCGCACAAGAGCGAGGGGGATCTCACCAAGCTCAAGTCTACTCTGGTGAGCGAAGCCAACCTGAGCCGCATCGCCAAGTCCATCTCCCTGGGAAACTTTCTCAACCTAAGCGAGGAGGAGGAGAAGTCCGGGGGAAGGGAGAGAAATTCCATCGTCTCCGATGCCTACGAGGCAGTGATTGGCGCCGTCTTTCTGGACGGCGGGCTGGCTCCGGCTCAAAAAATGATCCAGAATCAGATATTGAAGAGATATCTGGAAATCACCACCGACCAGGCCCTGCACAATTACAAGGGGGAACTTCTGGAGTACATGCAGGCTCTGGGCTTGGGCTTGCCCAGATACGAGGTGATGGAAGAGAGAGGCCCCGATCACGAAAAGAGATTCACCATCGCCGTGTCGGTCAAGGGACAGAAACTGGGTCGAGGTATGGGGAAAAACAAGAAGGAGGCGGAGCAGAAGGCAGCCAGGATGGCCCTGGAAAGCATCGACTCCCGGCTCGAAGAGCTCCGCAGCGAAACCCCGGACTCCTCTGCCGAGTGAGCTTCGAAGATGAAGAGATGGCGCTTAATCTTCTCCGGTGCACACGACGGGTTTTTCAATATGGCCTTGGATGAGGCGCTCTTGCTTTCATGCCGGAGGAGCCTTTCTCCTGCGATTCTTCGTCTTTACCTTTGGGATCCGCCGGCCGTCTCCATAGGTTACTCTCAAGCAGCAGAAAAAGCTGTGGATCTGGGAAAATGCCAAGAGCGAAAGATCCAGGTGGTAAGGAGGATCACCGGAGGCAGGGCGGTCTTGCATGAGGCCGAGATGACCTACGGCCTGTGTGCCTCCACAGATGGCTTTCCGGAGCTGGGAGAGACCACCGCGGAAACCTATCGAAAAGTCAGCATGGCTCTTGTGGAGTCGCTAAAGGCTTTGGGCGTTAAGGCCCAGTGGGTCAGACCTTCATCGGAAAGTAAGTCCCCTTCCTTTAAGTTGAATCCCTCCAAACCTTGCTTTGTCAGTAATTCCAGGTATGAGATCACGGTGGACGGCAGAAAGCTGGTTGGCAGCGCTCAGAGACGGTTTTGCTTCAGATCCGACGGGGCCGGCAAGGAGAGTTTCCTGCAGCATGGTTCCATTCTTACCCACAGGGGAAAGCACAGCCTGGCTGAGCTGATGCCGGGCGGAGATTGCGCGGCAATCCAACGGAGCCTCAGGGAGAGGTCGACTGACCTGGAGAGTGTGCTCGGAAACAGAGTCTCACAGCAGGAGATGGTCCTTGCCGTGAGGACAGGCTTTGAGAGGACCTTTGGCTGCGCACTGGAGGATTCAGTGGTTTCGGAGAAGGAGCTGGGACGGGCCCGCTGTTTGCGCCAACAGAAGTATTCCGATCCCCGATGGAACCTGCAGAGGTGAGACCTCCCGGTTTCTCCTATCTAGCTAGAATGCATGATTTTTCGAAGATTCCTGCTTTTTTGAGGGATCTGATTCGTCTTTTTCTGCGAATCATCTAATCCTTTACTCGGTATGATAATGAAAACGGCGGCACGGTCTGCTGTCGCAGATTTCTGCGAAATTCACACAAGCGCAGAAACGAAGGCATCTTCATGACGTTACCGTTTCGTTCTAACTTGTTGATTATGTGGCGGGTAGCGAGGGAACGAAAAAAGGCCCGGCAATCACATTTCGGTACGGAATTTGTTACTCGTACAGGTGTTGGTTTGTAGTCTTTGCCTGGATGAATGGAGACGAGCTGCTTCTGCTGGTGCGAGGGGATGTTGAGCCCAAGGCAGGCAGAGGCAAGAAGAAATCCTTCAGTGAACGCAGCTTTAACTCAAACCTTCAGGAGGTGGTATCGAGACGAATTCTTAGCGGGCTATGAAAAAAAGTCTTGACAGTGGGGCGTGAAATTGCGTCATTAAGTCACTGCGTTTGATTTCGCGGTAGAAGTGGAAGGAAGGTTTTTCCGCCCGAAAACAATAGTTTGAAAAACGCCGAAGAAAGGAGTGAATCCTATGGTACGCTTTTCCAAAAAGCTGACCGTTTCCTTCCTGGGGCTGGCATTTCTGGTTCTCTCAGTCGTTCCCGCTTTTGCCGGCGTGACCGGCAAGATATCGGGACGGGTGATCGATACGGAGACGGGACTGGAGCTTCCCGGTGCTTCGGTCCGGATTGAGGGAACCACGATGGGTAACATGGCCGGCGCGGACGGTTCCTACTTCATCCTCAACGTTCCTCCCGGAACCTATTCGGTTACCGCTTCACTGATCGGGTACATCTCGATGACGGTGCAGGAGGTCAGGGTTGCGTCTGATCGTACCTCTGACGTGACCTTCAAACTCAAGGCCTCCGCTGTGGAGGTCGAGGGTGTGATCGTCAAGGGCGAGAGGGAAGTGATCGAGAGAGACGTCACCGCCAGCGTTCGGACCATCTCCACCGAGGACATCAAGAACATGCCGGTGAAGGAGATATCCGAGATACTTGCCACCCAGGTGGGATTCGTGACCAAGGCCAACGAGCTGCATATCCGCGGGGGAAGAGCTGGCGAGGCGCTGTACATCGTGGACGGCGTGGAGACTCGAGACCTTCTGGGAGGTCTGGGAAGAGTGTC
>CAYFQZ010000090.1:0-2025 GCA_964345305.1 uncultured Ignavibacteria bacterium
GAGCGCTCGATTATGGAAATGGTATGGCTCAGGCCGTCCCCTTCGTAATCCGGCGCGTGGGATTCAAAAAGAAGAACGCCGTGCGGCACCAGCAGGTTGCGGCATTTCCCGAAGTAGGAACGCAGATCTTGTTCGGTATTCCTGTCGTAGGTGGAATGATTTGCGAAGGACAAGAGCACATCGAACCTCTGTTCGGCGGCGCAGTCTTCGAATCTTGACGTCTTGAAGACGACGTTTTCTACTCCCAGAAAATCGGAGGCCCTATTTGCTATGTCTACTAAGCTGGGATTGATGTCAAAGCCCTCCAGGTAAGAGGCGGCCGGGGCAACAGACAGCGAGAGAAATCCCGCATTGCATCCGATATCCAGTACCTTCCTGCCCTTGACGCGCGCGGCCAGGTCCATAGAGCGAACTCTTTCCTCGGTATTCCTCAAGCCGGAAAGGTTCAGCTTCTGGAAGCTCTGATAGAAGTACCCCTCGCCGTAATCGTAGCTTCTCCAGTTGCGTCTCAGCCCATCCAAGATACTGTTCAATTCCCTGTGAAGCCCCAGCAGGTGGGGTGATTTTTGAAGGCTCTGATAGTCTCTGATGCGGTTGATCAGGGATATCCGCCTGACCTTGTTGGAAGTGGCAATAGCCTGAAGGGCGAATCTCAGAATTGCCAAAGGGCGATATCCCTGGTAGTAATTGCTATAATCCACAGGTCACCGTCTCCTTTTCCGGTTCCATCCGGCAATGCTTCGATAAGGTCCCTTCCCGGTACATGCGGTTGTACAGCTTTAAATCTTCGGTTGTGTCGACCTCCACCCAGCCTCCGCACACCGGAACGGCCCGCACGGGCTGGCCGGAATCGATCAGGTTCTGCAGAAAATCGGTCATGAAGATATCGGCCGCGTTCTTTCCGTGTGCTGAATTCGTGGTATTCAGATCCTGGTAAGCCAGCCTGAGCCGGGGGGCAAACTCTGCGCTGATCTTGATCAGACCCATGTACTGCCCTTCGATTTCGGCAAGGCTTTCCGGCTTTCTGCCCAGTTCAAGAATATCCCCGGAGTCATTCATTCTCAGGGTTTCCGCGTCGACCAGAGGATCTTCGAATCGAATCTGCCACAGGCGCAACCAGCACCTGTCAACGCTGGTACAGATTGGCCCCTGAGATTGCAGAAGTGCCCTAACCACGCCGGGCTGGTAAACGATGTCGCCATAGGCCACCAGGACATCAGCGCTGCCATCAAGCAGCTTCGCTGCACACATGAGAGATGCCACCATGTTTGTGCTGGCGTAATCGGGATTGTGGACGGTTCTGTAGCCCATAGCTTCGATCTTGTGCGCCATATATCCGGTCACAACGGTTATATCACGAATCCCAAGACTTTTCAAGACCTCCGTCTGGCGGGCAAGCAAGGGCTTACCCCCCAGCTCCACCAAACACTTGGGTCGGTCAAGGGTGTGAGGCCTGAGACGGAGACCCTCGCCGGCGGCCAGAATGATTGCCCGCAGGTTCTTGTTCATCCGAAGAGTTCCTTTATCAAGGTCAGGTCATTGGGATCGTAAGGAGGTCGCTCCGGGTGCCACATGATGCCCCACTGGCGGAGCTTGCGATGTGCTATGGCTTCCACGCTGCCGTCGGGTGCAGCAGCCGCCGCTATCAGATCCCTCCCAAGCTTGTCCGCGGAGATGCCGAAGTTATGAAAACTGTTAACCTCCTTCCTCCGGGTCAAGGGCATGGTGTCTGCGCAGCAGAGCGCCAAGCCATGACGCGTGCGGACATGCTCTGCCAGGCGGACCAGCTCGCTTCCGTAGAAGGCGGCCATCATCTGCAGTCCCCGGCAGACTCCCAGGACCGGAATGCCTTTCTCCGCACACAGCTTCAAGAGTTTCCGCTCAAAAGCATCTCGCTCCGGTGCCGCGTTTGTCGCTGAGGGTAAGTGGTTCAGATCGTTCCCACCGGTGAGGATTACACCCTCGAGACCCAGTTTTGAAACCAGCGCCGCGGCATCTTCCACAGAGTTGGGCAGTGGCACAGGC
>CAYFQZ010000091.1:0-3283 GCA_964345305.1 uncultured Ignavibacteria bacterium
GATGTTCTCCAGACGCGCCACTCCAGGAACGTCCTTCAGCTTCTTCTCGAATTGCCTGGCATACTCCCGCAGCTGGCGGTAAGGCAGATCGCCGGATAGCCCCACCTCCACAATCGGAAAATTGGCCGTGCTGATGTCCTCTATCAGTGGAGCATCGACAACCTCCGGCGGCAGGTCGGTCACCCTGTCTGTTGCCTCCCTGATCTTGCGCTTGACCTCCTCCTGATCCTTGGCATCGGGATCGATCTTAACGTCGATAAGCGAGATGTCCTCCATGGAGACGGAGGTGATGCGCTCGATGTCGGTTACGCCCTTAAGCTCGTCCTCTATTTTGTTTGTGACGTTCAGCTCTACATCCTCGGGGGAGGCGCCCGGGTAGCGCGTGGTGATAATCATCTCGCCGAAGTCGACCTCTGGCAGGATGTCGCGTTTTATGCGGGTCAGGGTGCCCAACCCAAGTAGGATGGTCATTAAGATGAGTAACGTGGCCAACCTGTGGCGCTCTGCGAAAAAGCGGAAGACTGCTCTCATGGGCAAGAGTCCTCGAACGATTTCGGAATTGGCCCTTTGATTGAATTAATATAAGATCGAAGCGCAGCCGCAGGCAAGACCTTTCAGCGGCCCTTCGACTTTCCCATTAGTCTCTTCAAGAGTACGCCTATGTCTTCTCGGACGGTGCACAGACAGGGAACCAGTATCAGGGTGATCGGCGTGGCGAACAAAAGACCGTAGGCCAGGGCCAGGGCCATGGGCGCCATGTACGGGTCGCTGCCCCCGATGCCGTAGCCGAGGGGCAAGAGCCCCACGACCGTGGTCAGGCTGGTAAGAATCACGGCCCGGAGTCGATTGGCCGTTCCCTCCGCCACCACCATCTTGAAGCTCTCTTGAGGCCTCTGCCGGCGGAGCGCATTAATGTGATTGACCATGACCAGGGAATCGTTCACCAGCACCCCCGCCAGGCCGATCACTCCCATCATGGCCACGAAGCCGAGCGCCATGCCGTGAAGGGAGAAGGCCAAGATCACGCCCATTATCCCGAAGGGTATGGCGGTCATCACTATGCCGGGCTGGGTAAGGGAATTGAACAGGAGGATCAGCAGAAAATAGATTGCCACCACAGCTAGCAGGAACGCCCGGTAAAGGCTGGCCATCGACTCCTGAGTTTCCTCTGCTTCACCGCCGACAACGAACCTCAGACCAGGCCAGTCCTTGTCTAGTGAGAAGTGACCCAAGACCGCACTGGTCGCCTCCAGAGGAGTCTCCTTACCTTTGGTCACGTCAGCCGTAACCGTTACAGTCCGCTCTCCATTGTAGTGATTGTAGTTGGACGCACCAGGTCCGACATCCAGCCAAGCCGCCTCTTTCAGCGGAATCAACCGACCCTGCCGATTGGGAATCAACAGTTGGCTCAAGAACTCGGGGCGAGCACGCGCTCTCTCTTGTAGCATCACCCGAAAATCAACGTCCTCGTCGCCATAGCGCACGCTGGTCACCAACTCTCCGTCGTATGCTATGCGCACATTCTGGGCGATATCGGCAACGGTAAGTCCCAACCGGGAGAGCTTGTCGTATTCCACCTTGATCTCCACCTGCTCCTTTCCAGCTTTGTCATCCCGGTCGATATCCTTGATCCCGTCCAACCTTCCCAAGAAGCTCACCACCGAATCAGCGAGCTCTGCCCTCAAGGAGTCATTTGAGCCGACCACCCGCAGGGTGATGGGTTTGCCCACTGGCGGGCCGCCCGCTTCGATGGAATAGACTATCTTGTCGAAGCCGGCAAGTCGTTCCGTCTTTTCTCTAAGGCCTTCCACGATTTGATCTGCATTCCTCGACCGTTGAGTGAACGGCGTCAAATCAACGGTCAAGAAAGCCCAGTTTTCGTTTTCACCGGCAGCAAACCATCCCTGGGTTCCGATGCGAGTGACGTACGACTCCAACTCCTCCGGCGGCAGCTGGGCAATCAACTCTTCAATCTGCTGCACCTTATCCGAGGTGGCCTTAAGCGACGTCCCCGTCGGCGCCTCCACCAGCATGTAGAATTTCTCCGCCATGCTCGAAGGGAATAGCACGAATTTCATGAAATTCACCGCATACCAGACCGATCCTGCCAGGCACAGGGTGAACAGGAGGATCAAGACGTACCTGAAACGAAGCATTCGAAAGACGAAACGTTGAAACGGGCCCCTCAGACGGTCAAACCAGCTTCCGCGCGGAACTCTGCCTGAAAGCTCGCCCTTTTTGCGAGCACCCATTATCAGATGAGCAGGCAGAGCCACGGTGGCCTCAAACAGGGAGACGAAAAGCGCCAGGCTGATCACCAGGGGAATGACGAAGACGAATTTCCCCATTATGCCCCCCATGAAGAACAGCGGGGCAAAGGCAAAGAACGTGGTTAGAATGGTGGTCAACACCGGCCGATAGACCTCTCTTATGCCTTCCACTGCCGCCACCAGCGGCGGATCGCCCTTCTCCCTGTGCCGCTGGATGTTCTCAGCGATGATGATGGCGTCATCCACGATGATTCCGATCACCATAATCATCCCTGCCAGGGAGATGCTGTCTAAGTAAGCTCCGAAGAAGGGCATCAGGAAGAGGGCGCCCAAAAGGCTCACCGGAATGCCCACGGCTACCCAGAAGGAACTGCGTAGATTCAGGAAAATCGACAGCAGGACCATCACCAGCGCCAGTCCGATAAGCCCGTTATTGAGAACGATGTTGAAGCGATTCCGCACCAACCGGGAGTAGTCACTGGAATAGTCAATCTCGACGCTCTTCGGAAGCGCGGAGCTCTCCTTTGCCACAAGTTCCTTTACGGCATCCACGGTTCTAATGGCGTCGGCAGCCTCCTTCTTGTTGATCTGGAAGGAGATGGCCGGCCTGCCGTTCATGCGCGAGAGGATCCTCTCGTCCTCGAAGCCGTCCGTGACCACCGCCAGATCTTTGACCCTGATAAGCGGGCCTTCGAAGGTCGACCGCACGATAACGTCACCCACTTCCAGGGGGTTCCCGAACTGGGCCAGGGTGACCAGATTCCTTTCGCTGGTATACGACTCGAATGATCCGGCGGTCGCGCGGATGTTACGCGCCCTGACCGCAGCGATTATCTCCCACAGAGGGATCTGGTAGCGTTCAATCGCCGTCGGGGAAACCTCCACCTTGATCTCGCGAGCGATGTAGCCGAATTTGTCCACTCCTGAGACGCCGGGAAGTGCCTCCAGCTTCGTCTCCAGTCGCTTGGCGATCTCCCGAAGCTCCCGGTACGGTAGGTCGCCGGTAAGCCCCA
>CAYFQZ010000092.1:0-4725 GCA_964345305.1 uncultured Ignavibacteria bacterium
AGATCTAGTTCGCTGGAGACATCGAGACCAATTGCTTCGCACAGGCATTTGATCCGCCGCAGACCGGCACCCTTGTAAACGAGGTTGTCGAAGATGTAGCGCCCTTTGTAGGCACCCTCTAGTACTTGGAATTTGGCTTTCCACATTTCATCCCCTGCCCTTGTCGTGGTTTCCTCTACCTCAGTCAGGCGACAGAGGTACTTACCCTCCGGAAGGGGGAAGAAACTTTGAGCATCATTCGCTTCACCGAAATTAATTCTAGGCATGGTTTGCCCCTCCTTTCCTGAAGGGTTAACCTCACACGCTGGTGTGGTGTTTTGTCTGAGGTTTCTTCCGTTCGCCCAGCCGTTTAACCTTGAAAGCATCCTCCCCGAATTCACGCGCCAGGAATCCGGTGAAGATGCGGGCGATGTGTCGCCCTACCTCGGTACCCGCATCGACGATGCAGGATCGCTTCTTCTCATCCATGCAGAAGGAAGCATCCAATCTGACGAGGGAACGGCCATGCAGGGCCTCCGCGGCGATGACGGATAACAGAAGGGTTTCCTCGACATCCCGCATAGAAGCGGAGTATGCGAAGTGGTACTGGTAGATCTCCTTGCTCACTTGCATTCATCCCTCCGAGAACAGGAAATAGCTGCTATTAGTTTTCTTGGAGTCACACTTCTGCCTCCACTTGTTATTTACCGAAAAACATCCAAATATGACGGAGATTTATCTTAACCAGTCATCGATGCCCTTTTTTTGGAAGACCTTGCGTATCGCATTCCGCATCTCGTTAATCGTTGTGCGTGGGATTCCGGTTATTTGAGCTGCTTCACTGACGCTCACTCCACATAGGAGTAGAGCGATATCCCGCAACAACGGCGGGAGGGATCGGATAGCTCGATCGACATCGAGACGAAGATCTTGGTAATCGACCTGAGTCCGTGATACTTTCTGTGTGGTTCTGATATAGATATCCTGATCGACCACCTCATGACGCGATAGGCTCAAATCGTTGCCATAGTCGACCTTATCATCCATCGAACAGATATAAGTCCTGCAGTCGCGCTTCTCTGCTTTTCGGTGTTCTATGATCGTTGCAAACCGATTGTTGATCACCATGGCAATGAATGTGGTCTCTGCGCCTCTTTCTGGATCGAATCCACTTTGCCTACTGATCAGATCCAACCACAAATCTTGCTGAATATCCTCCAGATCTGATTTTGTGAATCCGCACTTCCCAATGAGCTCTCCTGCTTTTTTCCGGATTAGATTCGATGCGTACTGATTAAGTTGACCGCCTTTGTCGACGATACTCATTAGAACCTCCTCGGCCTCGAGGAGGAGCTCGTGTGGGTATCGTCTTTAGCCAGGCACTGCGATCACAAGAAAGCGGAGGAAGTATGAGTCCGCCGGTTTTGGCGACACCCACAACAACCTCCGCTCTGCGGCCAGTGTGTTGTCTGGTAACGTGTGTTTTCGTTCCGGACTCTAATCCTGAACGTTTTCTTCCACAGTCATACGGAATGGGAGACCGTGCTTGATCTCAATGTTCTTGATGGTTCCGTTGCCGATTACTTCGAACTGCCTGAACAGGTCCGCGACCTTCACTTTGAGAGCGAAGTCGTCAGCATCTCTTTCCATCCTGAAACCGTTCTCGCCTCCAAACTTGTAGCCTCGAATCACGCGAGGGGCTGGCTTGAACACCGGTTCTCCACCGTGGATTGTCAGCCCTTCGATCCAACCGAAATTGATCTCTTGCATCAGCTCGACTAGCCGTTGCTTTGATTCGCTTAACTCGCACTTACGTGCCTCTTCGGTCATCTCCATACTCCTTTCCGCACCTTCCAAGGCGCATGCGAAGCCCCCGAGAGGCATGTCCGGCGAGTTCCCCCCGGGGCATTTGCCCAAGTCAATGGGCACGACTTCAAATCGCCTGTACCTCGCCGGATAGCCCATGTGGAGCAATCTGGCAGAGGCGCGGAATTCACGGGAGCGTGTGAATATAACAATTCCCATAGCCCTAATCGTATGTAGTTATTGAAGATAAATGGCGGGCCAGACGTCGATCCGTTCACACCTTCGCAGCCTTACTGGTTGATAACGGGAGCAGGTGGCGGGATTGGTATTCTCGTGCAGCTAGAGGGTGGTCATTCCTTTGAAAAGAGAAGAGACATTGGCCACGAGTATCTGTGTCTGGATCACCCGCAGACGCAATGTATAAAGGGTGATGGGGCTCACATCTTTCGATTTTACACGCTTAAATAGGCCGCTCAACTTGGGCTCCTTCTCGAATTGTCGGGTGAACTCGCCCCACATTTTCATTACTCGATGAGCTGGCTTATTCTTGTCCGGACCTGACAATCTCAATAATCCGCAGTCCCTCCATTTGAGTAGTTCCTGGATGACTCTCTCTTCTGTGACAACGGTTCGATAGACCTGGTCAATTAGGCGCTCTTCTTCAGATCCGAAGAGGAGATAAATAAAAAATAACTGACGTGCACCGAGCTTCTTGTCTACACCCTCGAAGGGACCATTGCCAACGATACGGGCCAGAAATGACTTACGGCCCTTGCCATCTTTGATTTCTCTCAACGTCAGCAAGGGACTGGCCGGTAAAGAAACTAGATCAACGTCCGGTTCTGCTATGGCACGAATATCAGTCTGTAGGGTGTTCAAGTGCTCCTGCAGCTTCGCCAGACTTTCTAGTGTGAATACACCATTATCAGAACACTCAAGGATGCGCTCCTCTGCCAAACTGCGGCAAAGCAGTTGGCCGAACTGGCGCCTTTTTTCGGGAGTGTCGAAAACTCGCGGATCAATCGGAAGGACAGCGCGGCGCCCCACATCAGGCGCGGCTATAAAGAAAATTAGAGGACGTGGATAATCCTGCAATCCATATAAACGAACGGCCCTGCGATACTGTAGCCGATCGTGGTGATCGGCGCCGCCGTGCTTGTTGCATTCCCTCTTGTACCGAATGGTATCTGCTTCATCTCGCTCCCTCAATTCAGCAGTGCGCATGTTACGGTAGATATCATCAATTCTCGCCGGGTGCCCGATAGGTCTCCAGAGGATAGTTCTGCCACCTGCTTCACCAAGCTCAAATTTATAATCCTCAAGGAATCGCTGGAACTCCAAGGACGCGTCATCAGGTAGTGGACATGCCAACAGGCCAACAGCTCTATCTGGATTCTCGCCCAAGCTTCCTCCCCGTAACTGTGTTCAGGCTCCGTCCAGGCCATGATTGGCCGCCGTGCGGTGACACCAATAATTCCCCAATGGCCAATCAGGGTGGACTAACCGGAATCCTCAGACGCACTTTCCGATGGAGATTCATTTGGAGCTTCGCTCGGCTTTGCCGGTGCAGCCTGAGGAGCATCTGCCCCGGGAGTGATTTCTATCTCGGCAATATCCTCAGCTGAGGCTGCAGGAGCCCATCCTTTTTCGAAATCCGACTCTGCCGACGCAGACGAGGGGGAAGATCCGGGACCTCCAGAACTCTCGCCCTTGGCGGGATCACTCGGCAAAGCATCAGTTCCTGCGGTGGTTTCGTTTTCTCCGTCATTATACACATTGCCATCGTTGTCATTCATCGGTGAACCTCCAGTGTTCAGATTTCATTACGCGAATCCATTTATGGCCGTCAGATTTAATTCCGTTCCGGTAGATAATAGAAAAGGATTCCTACTACAGCAACATCATTCTGACCGTATTAATGTTGGACGGCTTTCATGACCTCGGAACCTTTCGGTATAAGAATGCGAAACGAGCAACAAGATAACTCGCCGCGCCGACGATTTCAAGAGGTCGCCGCCATCCTCGCCGAGGCGTACCTGCGGCTGATGCGATTGCGGAAATCAAGCCTCGAAGAACTCGGTAAATTTGACGAGAAAGGTCCCCAGGAATTGCCTCAAGAACAACTTGACTCTTTCGGCCACCGGAGTGATGAATAGGAACTAGGTTAACGACCCAAGTGGCCTATTTCAGAGGAGTTACGCATGTCTGAGAGCACCATCGCCCAGATTCAAGCCCTTCGGGGGATGACGGTGGCCGAGCTGCGCGAGATGCACCTGGAACTCTTCGGGACCGAGACCCGGAGCCATCACAAGAACCAGCTCTTCAAGCGCCTGGCTTGGCGAATCCAGGAGCTGGAATATGGTGGATTATCCGAGCGCGCCAAGCGACGGGCCGAGGAGATCGCCGACGACCTCGATGCCCGGATACTGCCACCTAGAAAGCCCAAGAACGGCAACGGTAGCCCTTACGAGGTTCTGCCCGTACAAGTCTCGCCCGCGGGATTGCACCCAGCACCCGGCACGATCCTCACGCGAGAGTACCGTGGTGAAGTCCATCAGGTCACTGTTTTGGAAAAGGGATTCGAGTACGACGGAAAGGTATACCGGTCGCTGAGCGGCATCGCCCGGGCGATCACGGGCACCCAGTGGAACGGCTACTTGTTCTTTGGCCTAAAGAAAAGAGGCAATGGTAATGGCCGATGAACTTGGAAACATCCGCTGCGCCATTTACACCCGGGTCTCGACTCCCGAGCAGGCCGAGGGTGATTTCAGCTCCATCGACAATCAGCGGGAAATGGCCGAGGCATATATCCAGTCCCAAGCAAGCCAGGGTTGGATTACCCTCGACGAACGATACGATGACCGAGGTTTCTCTGGTGGCACAATGGAGCGACCTGCATTGGATCGACTCCTTCAAGACGCCCAGGATAGCCTATTGGAT
>CAYFQZ010000093.1:0-1762 GCA_964345305.1 uncultured Ignavibacteria bacterium
ATGTGGGTCGTGGGACCAGTTGTTCTTTTTCGGTGTATTTCTGGAACAATCCGCCTGATGTTGTTGTTCTGCCGACCTGGCGTGCTTTGGCCGGGTACACCATGCATCTTGATGTCTCTGCTGTTGATCCGGATGGTGACCCGGCGGTGACCTGGTGGAATGGCATCTGGCACGAGACCGATCCCGGGCGGTATCCGGTCCACTATCCCTCTTATCAGCCGGGGAATCCGGGCCAGCTTACCTGGGATGTCACCGAATCTGACACCGGGAGCTGGATTTCCTCGTTCTCCGCTTTTGACATCTGTGGTCTGGCTGACACGCAGGAGGTCAACATGGTGGTTGGACTCCCCTACTGTGGTGATTGCACCGGGGAGGGAGAGCTTGACGTATCCG
Source organism: uncultured Ignavibacteria bacterium (assembly GCA_964345305.1). Classification (GTDB taxonomy): domain Bacteria; phylum Zixibacteria; class MSB-5A5; order MSB-5A5; family SM1-73; genus SM23-73-3. Next base: position 394 of record CAYFQZ010000093.1, read on the forward strand.
ATGTTATTTCTCTTCTCAATTATCTGTTCAGAGGAGGGAATCCTCCGGAGCCCTTATGTCGGGGCGACGCCAATTGCAACGGTGAGAGGGATGCGGGGGACGTGGTATTGTTGATAAACTTTCTGTTCAAAAACAGCTTCGCGCCTTGTTTTGAGTGTTGTGCCGAGTGATTCGATAAGGCGTCAGGCAATTTCGGGTTGAGCTGGCAGTAGTCGGTGAAGGAGGGTTGGAAATGAAAGGGATAATCATCACATTGTGGGCAGGACTGATGCTGGTGGGGTCGGCTGGGTTTGTGCTTGCTCAGGATGCCGGAGTCCCGGACACGCTCTATGTTGAAATCTATCCTGCGGATTACACGCCTGGCGGAGATCCGCCGTATTTCGTGCGCTTCCCCATCTACGTGACGCACGATATCGTGGATCCTGTTATGGATTCGCTTGCAGGTATTACCGTATGCCTGGACTATGAGCACAGCAATCCAGCAGCATTCTGCAGCGCGAGCGGCTATTGGAACAATACCTGGCTGTATCCGCATGCGGACCACAACCGAAGCATCTTTCGCCATTTCATTGAGGGGAATGATACGCTGATCGAGAACAGAATGATGAAGATGTCGCAGGCGATGATGGGTTGGGAATGGGACTTCAGGTTTGTCGACCTGTATTCCAACAACTATTGGCTGGTCCTGGTTCCTACCGGGTCAGCGGACAGAAGATGGGAAGAAGGAAGCAGAGCTCTTCTGGCAACCATGACCCTGACGCTGGAAGACAGCATGACCATCTGCATCGACACCGTTTTTACGCCAATTGGCAGGCCTTTGGTCTTCTCTAATTCGGCCGCGATAACCTACATCCCGAGGCACCTCCTGCCGGTTTGTGAGACCATCATACCGACCGACCCGCCGCCGTGGGTGCAGTGCCCCGGGGATCGATCCGCGGGCGAGAACGGGCAGTATACTGCCACAGGTTTTTCCGCGGAATCGCACGCCAGAACGATTCAGAGCGTTGATGCACAAGCCCTGGGGGATGGTTTGGGAACTGCCTGGGTGGAGAATGTACAAGGTTTGGGCACTTCGGATGTCGAGGCGGAGGTGGTCTATGAGGTTACGGATCACTGTGGCAGCGGCGGCACCGTGACGGTGACTGTTTATGATGATATTGGCCGACCGGGAAGTTGCTCCTTTACGGTAACCCTTGAGAACCGGTCTCCCGGTCTTGCCCTTCCGGAGAGTTGGCGTGCTCTGGCTGACCACATCATGCATCTTGGGGTTCGAGGCATTGATCCGGACGGTGATTCGGTGATTACGGAGTGGAACGGGATCTGGAACGAGACCGATCCCGGGCGACTTCCTGTTAACCCTCCAGCTTAC
>CAYFQZ010000094.1:0-1959 GCA_964345305.1 uncultured Ignavibacteria bacterium
CCGATGGCGACGGATGTTACAGCGCCACGGTCAATTGCGGCTGGTCAGGAACAGTAACACCCAGCGACACCTGCCACACCTTCAGCCCACCATACAAAGACTACAGCAACGTGACCTCCGACCAGACCGACCAGAACTACACGGGCACGGTCAAGACTTACACTATCTCCGGCTGCGTAAGAGACTCAGCAGGTTCAGGAATACCTGGAGTTACCATGAACGGACTACCAGGTGATCCCCTCACCAATGGCGACGGATGTTACAGCGCCACGGTCAATTGCGGCTGGTCGGGAACAGTGACGCCCACAAAGACAGGATACCTCTTCTCTCCCGAGAGCCGTTCGTACACCAACGTCACTTCCGATCATATTGATCAAGACTATGAAGGAACCGGCTTTGCCTCGGTCTCCGGCTTTGTTATCGCTGATTCAAGCGAGGGTCTCTTTGGTGTCCACCTCGACGTATACGACTCGCTGGGTGCCCTATTCGCTGTGACCACGACAGATGACTCTGGATACTACGATGTCGACAGTATTCCCAACGGCGATTATTCGGTGGCAATTGTCACCCCGATCGGATATCAGACCGCGGAAGAGGTAAAGCAGTTTACAATACACCACGTTCCTGTAACTGTCAATTTCGACTTAACCAAACTTAATATTGTTCGTCAACAGCGCTCTATGGGCTATTGGAAACACCAAGTGAATGTCTATCTGTCTGGGAAAGGCAAAGCGCGGGAATCACTTGCAGACATGTCGAACTACATGAGCATGGTTGAAGAACACTTCAACAATCATCCGACCAATCCCATAACCATCTTCGAGGTACCCCAACCAGCCGACCAGACCGACAGCCTTGAAGCTTTGCGAGACCTGCTCACGGTCAAGGGAAATGCCGGCATGAACGCGAAAGCCAGACGACACCTGATAGCACTGATACTAAACGTTGTCTCGCTCAAACTCGATCAAGCAACCGCAATCAGCAAGGACAACGCCACGGTATCCCAGGCCATAACCTACTGCAACCAGCTCATCACGGATTCGGATCCCACCAATGATAAAATCGCAAAAAACATTGCGCATAAAACTAACAACGGTGTTTTGCTGGCTTCGGGAGTGATTCCTTTGACCACACCGGAGATTGCGTATAAGGATGCAGACGATCAGCAGGATGAGACATCAGGTCTACCTGGCGAATTCTCACTTGCGCAGAGCTATCCCAATCCGTTCAACCCAATATGTGAGATCGCTTATACTCTTCCAACTGAGTGTGAAGTGAAGCTCACTATCTACAACCTCCTTGGGCAAACAGTGAGAGTCTTGGTTGATGAGCATCAGAGTGCAGGGAATAAATCCGTGAAATGGGACGGGAAGGACGACCGAGGACAAGAGGTGAGAAGCGGAGTTTATTTCTATAGGTTTGAAGCAGGAGACTTTGTGCAGTCTAAGAAGATGGTTCTGCTCAAGTAATCCACTTGTCCAACTGAGTCAAACAAAAGCCCCGGCTGCATTACCGTAGCTGGGGCTTGCGCTAATAGGCTACCTCTTATATGGAGGAGGGCTTCTTGCCCCGAGTTCTTGAAATAACAAACAGAAGTTTTTCCGCCTCTATTCTTGCATCAGTGGAGGGGGCCTGGGGGTCGGTGGGTGTGCAGAGAAAGTCCTGAGAATTCGAAACGTGCTGCCTTTGGCCTATTAAATCTTACCTTCGACCCCGTAGGCGGTGGGTGTCCCCCCTCCCTCAGATTCGGGAAAATTCTCTACGTGTCCCTCCAGTGCTCGGGGAAGCGGGTAGATAGCGACTACTCCACCCCCTCAGGGCTTCCGTTCTCTGGATCAGAGAGGCTCTCGTGGTTCCATTGCCCTCGGGCACGGTAGGAGATATAGTAAGTGGCATGGTCGGGTAACCTGAAAATTATTTGACGTTGTGTGCGTATGGAGCTGAAAACTTTTTGACGCT
>CAYFQZ010000095.1:0-5862 GCA_964345305.1 uncultured Ignavibacteria bacterium
TGATCCTGTGGGGCGACTCCCTGTATAACCAGAGAGGCTTCATCGGCGTCGGCTGCTCCTTGGGAGGCGAGTAAATCTAATATTGTTTGGTCAGCCGAACAGTACTTGCGGGGGAGTAAGTAGCATTACTCCCCCGTTTTTGTTTCCAGCATCAAGCCCAAGACTTTTCAGATAATCTCAAGAATCGTTTGAAGGAATACAATACAGAAAGATCGCCGTACACTGCCCCATATGTTCCTTGGAAGGTGAGAGAGGCTCGCTCAGACGTATTTCGATATAAACGGAAGTCTTGCTGACCAAAACGCTCTGGTATAGGAATCAGCGGCCTCGCGCGAAGCGCCGTTATTTCGATACCAGGAGGTTTTCCTCCACCAGCACTGGATGGACTTGGTACCGAAAGGTTGCCCGATGCCACCGTCAACATCTCGCACCCGGGGGGTTAGGATTTGCGGGTGGCTCAAGGCGGCTGCTGCGCTGGAGACCGAAAAGAGCTACTGCAGGATCACGGGGTACCGCGATCTGTGGATGCTGATGGCCGTTCTCGACAAGAGATGGTAAGCTACCGAGAAACCGCTTTCCCTATTGACAAGTAAAGCGTTGGAGCCTAAGATGTGCGAGAGAGCCTCCAACCTTGCACTATGGGTGGGATATAATAAGGGTTAAGGGTCGTTGACAGAGCATAGAAGAGGATACTGATGTCTCAGACGGATAGGTACTATCTCGGCATTCAAGCGGCAGCCAATAATAGCTCGGCAGCGTTGGCGCGAGAAGATGGAGAAGTCGTCACCTGGTTCTTGGATGGCGGTCCGCTCACGATTGAGGTGAACCCAGATGTGAGGAATGGCCTCGAGAAGACGATTGCGCGCATAGCGAACGAAGTCGGATTGTCGGTCTACTCCCTTATCGGGAAGCTGCGCAGCGTCTGCATCGCAATGTCGGGGGTCTGTACCGCCCGCGACCGTCTTCAACTGACGACCCTTATGGATCAAGTAGGGCTCGTAGGCGACTTCCGCCCCATTCCCTGTGAGGACGCTAACGCGCATCTTGCTGCAAATTTCCTCGACACCGGGGGGGTTGTGATCGCAAGCACTGGTTCTAATGTATTCATCCGGGCCAGAGGTACGCAGGAGCCCCTTCGCATAGATGGGTGGGGCAGCGCTATTGGAGATGACGGAGGCGGGTACGATCTTGGCAGGAAGTGTCTGAGAGCGCTCTTCAAAGCAGAGGACGGACGGCTCCCCGGCTCCGACATCCTTAAAGAGCTAGTTCTCAAACATACCGGCGTAACCAACATGCCTGCGCTTATCGATTGGTTCTATCGCAGCCTGCGCACTGACGAGTGGCGCAAGGCCCTTGCAGGTTTGACGATACCACTTGTGAAGGCCGCTGAGGAGAAATGGCTTGACCCTTTGGCCTATAAGATAGTCTCGGAAGGAGCAAACGCTCTGTTTTATGCCTTCGAAACCGCCAATCGTCGGCTTCAGAACGAAAGAGGAACGGTGGAAGACCAAAGGAGAGAAGCACTCCGAGCATCGGAACCCGTGTCTCTGATATTGGAGGGTGGCATTTTCGAGAACTCCTCCATCTATCGGCGGCGATTCTTGAATGGGATTCACTCACTCGATCCTGGCTTCCTTCGATGGAGACCGGCAGCTCCCGCCTATCGACCCGTAGTCGGCGCTCTGGCACTGGCGATCGCGGGGGCGCCGTTCTTGCCGGAAGCGCCGCAGGCGAGCCTGGAAGCGCTCCGGAAGTCAGCGAAGGAGAAGGACGATCTCTCCATCAGATCCCATCCGCTAAAGGAGATCAGTGATGCCTGGACGGACTGAGCTAGCGCGCGCACCTGCACCCAGGAAATTGAAGCTTACACCCGAAGCGATGCTCGAGCTGGATTGGTTTGTGGCGCGGACTGGGCAGATGCTCGCCGACACCCTGCTGACGTTTCAGCGGACGGAAGCCGGACCTCGACTGTTCTACGGTCTGGATTTCGAGATCATCTACGCCTACGCAAATCCCTGGTCTCGTGAAGCCTCGCAGGCGAGAATCGTCCGATACCTGATTGAGCAGGACAGAACTCCGTTTGTCCTCTTGCCCGGAACGGTCGAGGAGTTGAAAGCCTTTGTGGAGCAGGCAAACCGGAAAAAGCTAGAAAGCCAGCGGATGCTAGAGATCCTTCGCACCCGGGGGGCAACGTCCGCGACGATATCGACGGCTCGCCAACTCTGCGCATCGGCCGGTCTCCACGAGATGGCCCACAGTCTCGGACCAAAAGCCTTCTCAAGGAATGTAAGCTTGCATCAGTTAGCTCAGGCCGCTATACAAGCTGCGAATCGTTACGTCCTCGCGCTGAGGAGAATCAACCAACTACTCAGATCGGAACGGTACCGGGAGCTACAGGAAGTATTCCTCGATAATCCTGAGGAATACTTCCTCGAAGACCACGTACCTATCTTGGCCGATAGGATGTACCGATACCGTCAGAGCCGGGAGAAGAACCTGCCCGACGCCAAGAATTTGGCTGTCATTGCACATCACGGCAATCTGGAATCGCGACGGTTGTCAAGAAACCCAAGTGAGTACCTTAAAACGGGAGTGATGCTTCGCCTTCTGACTAACACGAGCTGCATGTTTCATATAGACATAATGGACAATGTGTATTCAGACCACTTTCTTCAGAAGATGGTCAAGACGGACATATCCACACGGAATGAGATCCACCACTCGTTCGCCGTGAGGAACTGCCCCGAAGCTGCCATGGCCGCAGCTATCCAGCAGCAGGTCGAGGAGGAGAAACCGTCGGAGTGTCGACGTCTGGCATTCGGATACAAACACTCTGTCTTTCGTTTGAGAGACCTTCTTACTCAGATCGACAACGAAGCCAGGAACTACAGATTTCAAGGAGATTATGACACGCTGCGCTTGGGGAGAGCTCTCGATGAGTTTTCCAGTCTTCTCGAGAGCGACCCCACAGCAGAATTCTTAAGAGACCCTTGGTACTCAACGGTGAAGTACTTGCTGCAGGAGTATGAAAGCGAGTGCGCAGACAAGGAACGGCAGGGCCAATTACCGTCGACGTTCGAGCCGATTGAAGTAGGCCCGCTCTACCTATCGGCCAACATCTCATCAGATATTCGTAGGAGTCCCCTGGAGAAGATCCAGGTTCTCTCGGGCACTGACGTGCAGTCATTCCTCGATACCTGCGATATGGATATTGCTAGTCATGAAGTGAAAGTGGGGGGCGAGGGATTGAAGACATTCGTTGTCGCTTCGCCTGAACTGCCAGAAGGCCTGTACGCCGCCAAGATCCACCGATCCGCAGATACTTGGTATGCGGAATGGAGCAGTAGCCTATCGGTACAGGAAGCACTGGCTCTGATTAGGTCCATATTCGCCAAAGAAGGCACCAGATTAGATCAAGTCGAGTATGACGGAGGTCTCTTCTTGAACATATGCGACGCGACAGAGGACTACGAGCCTGTCCTTGAAAAGCTCTGCGCGCTCCCGCTCGACGGTACCTTTCCCATGGCCGAGTATGGCGATCTCGTCAAGCTGCTGTCTGAGATAAGAAACGTATCGGAACTTGAGCCCATCGACATCCGTTGTGATACAACGATATGCCACCTTCGCATAGATGTGGCTCCGGTCAGTGGGTCACCCGGGATCTTGTTCGCATTCCGGGATACAAAGTTCCTTCCTCTACTCATAGAAGTGTTTCAGAAGACCAGCCCATTTGGAGGGTCTACCCCGTGTATCGAAAGAATCAAGCAGACCGTCCCGAAGAGAGAACGCAAGGGAGGCAGTAGCGATGCGCCAACTCAATGATCATTGCTTCTATTGTCGGACGGATCCTCCGGGATCGTGGGAAAGGATTGTCAAGTCGGCAAAAGATGCACAACGAAGCTGGGTTTGCGAGGATTCAGATAGCAGCTTTAGCGTGGTGAAGACCGTTTGCTGTTTATCCAACGGTCACCACAATCGCCCTGAGAACTGCGAAACGGAAGGGCAAGTACTCCTATCGATGATGCGGAATGAGTCGCGTGATTTCCTTGGGGTTGCCGTTGAGTATGTTGCCACTCCGAAGACATTGATTCCAGCCGAGAGAAAATGTTTTGTCAAGATTCTCCCACCAATCAGTATGAATTTCTTCACTACGGGTCTTTTGAAGAGTGACAAGGGCATCTGCGTAGACGAGACGCCGATAACGCCGCCACATGAAGCGTGTAGCATGCAGATTAAAATGCTTGTTCTCCGCGATCCAAGTGTGGGTCATCAGAAAATCGCGGATTTGGAGAAGACTGGTGACTGGACGCTAACAGGGAGAAAGGATGTCGGGAGATTAACGGTGGAGGCGGTGTGATGCCGACATCTGGAGAGATCGTTTTGCGGGTCCTTAGCACCAATATCATCCCGTTGGCATTTACTTTGATTGCTCCATTCTGCGACTTATTCTCCCCTGTTTTCATTCACGACAAAGACCTGCTCAGAAGACACAAACGACATATCACTTACCTCATTGTAGGCCAGTCTTTCCTCGTCGGGCCTCTTGCCGCTCTGGTCGGAATTCTGAATTATTCTGTGTTCGGGCAGAAGTTCGGCACTATTGCCTTGGTCGGAGTAACCGTGTTTGTCCTGGTCTACATCCTACTACTGACCATCTATCTACGCATGGGCGCGGATGCCTATGACAGGCAAGTGTTGGCGGTAAAGTGGTTCTATGCACTGGCGCCGGCCGCTGGGATGACGCTATCGATTGTGCTGAGTCTGGTATCCCAGCTAGACTGAACCACTCTGGCCGTACCAGATGGCGATGAGACACACCCGGGTGGCCCTGCACGCTTCTCTCCGAGCCCGAAATATCTAGGCGACGTAGTCCTGTTACACTGGTCTACTTTGAATCCCATCCCAACAAGTCGGCAGCGCGGCGCAGAGAGATGCAAGTAAAGAACTGGCGAACAGAAAAGGAAGAACTTCTCTTGAGGAGGTTTCCCTCGACAGACTCGGGATAAATCCCTCGGCCTGCTCGGGACAAGCGATTCCCCCCGCCTCCACCACGACCGCGCGAATCCCGCATCGAAACCCTTGCAGTGAGTCCGCACCGGCAACCGCGGACGCCAATCGTGCCGGACACTGCAGGAGGCAAGCTCCTGGCCGACGAAGAAGTTTGAAGGATCAGGGAGTTAGAAAGAAAAGGATAAGTTGATGCTGAGACTGGCATCGTGTGGAAATGACTGCAACCTGTGCCCTCGATACATAGCCACCCGAGCGGGCGATGTGGAGCGGCTGAGAGAAGTGGCAGAGCTGTGGTTTAGATTGGGCTTACGAGACACTTTGCCCTCGGCAGACGAGATGGCCTGCCACGGCTGTTCCTCCACCACATGGTGTCGCCACGGCATCCGGGAATGTACCCATGAAAAAGGTGTGGACAATTGCGGACAGTGTCAGGAGTACCCTTGCCAGACAGTGCAGATTACCTTCCGGGAAACAGCCCGGTGCGCAAGGGACGCCAGGCAAAGATGCTCGAACGAGGAGTACGCAGTTCTTGAACGGGCTTTCTTTCTGAAGAGACAGAAGCTGGAGGGAGCTCGAGAGGAATGGCGTTCTCGGACCGGAGGTAAGCCCTCCGGCACGTAGTTCGATGGGCAATACGGGGACAGCAGCCCTATTTCCCGCAATCCTTAACAAGACTGGACACGCGGCAAATCCTCACAATTCCTGCTGGGCCTTTTCGATCTTCTCACACCATTCGTCTATAAGCCCATGGGCTGATTCAGCGCTGGTGCTTTCTCCAAAAACGTGGAGAAGGGGGGCTTCCACGTCAGGCAGGATCAACACCCAACCTGTGTCGAGGTAAACCTTCAGCCC
>CAYFQZ010000096.1:0-10964 GCA_964345305.1 uncultured Ignavibacteria bacterium
ACACCACCGAGGTGGTTTACAAGTACATCGGGAACACCAAGTGCAAGATGTGCCACAACAGCCCCAAGACTGGTAAGATCCACGACATCTGGGCCAATACCAAGCACGCCAAGGCCCACGCCACCCTGGCCAACGAGGAGTCCAAGAAGATCGCCAAGGAGATGAAAATCGAGGACGCCCAGAAGGATGAGAAGTGCCTCATCTGCCATGTGGCTGGCTACGGACAGCCCACCGGCGATAAGTACTCCTTGGAGGAGGGCGTAAGCTGCGAGGCCTGCCACGGGCCTGGAGAGGTGTATTACAAGAATCACATGAAGGAGAAGACCAGGGAGTTGGCCCTTGCGAGTGGTTTTGTGCCGAAGCCGGACGAGAAGCTCTGTGTGACGTGTCACAACGAGAAGAGCCCGACTTATCAGGAGTTCAAGTTCAAGGAGGCGTATAAGGTCATCGAGCACCATCCTCCGAAGGCGGAGAAGAAGTAGAAATATGTTATAGACTTATCTTTGAGGAGACCCCCGCACGTAAAGTGGGGGTTTTCTTTTCCCTGACCAGTGCGTGGGATTTAGATCAAATGACTCCCGCCGTGCTCGATCTCACTTTGAAACTCCGGGGAACGATTCAAGTATTCACCAATTGGTGGGCGTATCAGAGAGAGATTGACAGCGCATTCAGTTATCCGGGATTAAGTTGAACGCGCTGAAGCACAAAATCGCCTCAGAAAGGGGATCTATGAATTGGGCGACAAGGTCACTTGCGGTCAGAAGCGTTAGACTTTCTTTCTGGTGGTTCGCCTTCATCCTCCTCATCCCGGCCAGCGTCATCTTCTCGGGACAAAAACTCGAACCAGGAGAAACCCATGAGCAGGCTGCCTGGTTTGACAAGACTTCTCCAAAAACGCTAGCCCTGCTGGAGGACTTGCCTCCGGACAGTGCCGTGGCATTCTGGGTTCTTTTCAGTGACAAAGGGATAGAGACTGACGCCCAATACAAGGCTGCCCTGGACAGCTCGGCCCGTCGGCTTTCCGAAAGATCCATGAAAAGGAGGATGCAGAGGGGGAAAAGACCCTGGACGGACTTCACCGATCTTCAGGTCAATACCGCATATATCAGCGAGTTACGGAATCTGGGCGTCACCATAAGAGTGGTTTCCGAATGGCTGAACGCAGCTTCGATCCTGGCAGTCAAGGAGCAGATAGAGGCGGCAGCCCGGCTTCCTTTTGTCAAAGAGGTACGGCCGGTTGCCAAGTTTATTCGAAGAGAGCCAAAGATCGACCTTCGTCAGCTGGAGAGATTGGGCAAGCCTCAGAAGGAAGGCGTGCCGGCATACGGCGAGTCCTATGCTCAGCTGGCGCAGATTCACGTGCCGGATTTCCACCGGATAGGCATCACGGGGAAGGGAGTACTGATTACGCTTCTGGACTCAGGGTTCTTTCTGGGACATCCGTCCTTTGCTCACATCTTGGACTCCGGCAGACTGCTGGCCACCTGGGATTTCATCAACGATGATGAGGACGTGGAAGACGAAGATGATATCCAGAGGTCACACGGCACCAGCGTTTGGTCCTTAGTCGGAGGGTTCTACGAGGATTCCTTGATAGGGGCCGCCTACGGTGCGGAATTCGCCCTGGCGAAAACCGAACGTGAGGACGTAGAGATCCAGATTGAGGAGGACCACTGGGTGGCCGCTGTCGAATGGGCGGAGGCGCTGGGGACCGACATAGTGTCTACGTCTCTGGGATACAACCTGTGGTACACTTACGAGGACATGGACGGCAACACAGCTCTGTGCACCCAAGCAGCCGATCTGGCAGTTTCCAAGGGTGTGGTGGTGGTCAACGCTGCGGGCAATGAGAGGGTCTTTCCCTGGCATTACATCATAGCACCGGCAGATGGCGACAGTGTCATCGCGGTGGGAGCCGTCGACCCCGACGGTATCGTGACAAGCTTCAGTTCTGCCGGTCCAACCTATGACGGGAGGATCAAACCGGACGTGATGGCTCTTGGAGAAGAAGACTTCTGCGCCACCCGCGACGGCGGCTATTCCTATCTGGGAGGCACTTCATTCGCCACTCCTCTGGTGGCCGGAGCATGCGCCCTTCTTCTGGAGGTCAATCCGACCTGGGATCCCATCACCTTGAGGCAAGCTCTGTGGAACACTGCGAGTCAAGCCGCCGATCCGGACAATCTGATGGGGTACGGCATCGTAAACGCCGCTAAGGCCAGCGGATTCAGTTACCTGGAATTGACGCCTTCTGAATTCGCGTTCGAAGCTTCCTTCGGCGATATTGACTCGCTGCGGTCCACACTCGAGATCGTGGACTGGCAGGGCGAGAACCTGGAATGGACAGCATCCCCGCAGGCTGACTGGATAAGCGTCTTCCCCGCTTCTGGCTTGACTCCCGATCTGATCTGGGTCACTGTTCATCCTTCCGGCCAGAGAGCCGGAATCAACCAGGGATACCTGGAGATCTCAGCCGAAGCTGCCATCAACGCTGAGGTGACATTACCGGTCGTGCTGACGCTGCACCCGACAGTGGAAATGGTGGTCTTTCCCAATCCCTTCACAGACAGCTTAACCGTCCTTGTGGAAGAGTCTGAACTTCCCAGGAAAATCAGGATAGACGTCTTCACGGTGGCAGGAGAACTGGTCTATACTTTCCCGGAGCAGGAGGGGCCTGAACTGTATCAGCGAACCTGGGACGGCAAGAACAAGAGTGGGGAGGAGGTAGGTGGTGGCGTGTACCTTCTTAGGGTAGACATAAATGGCAATTCTGAGATCAGAAAAATAGCGAAGGTGAAATGAGGGTGTAAGCGCAGCCCGCCGATTCCCTCTCCTTTTACAGGCAAAGCCCCGCCAATTCCTTTCGGACCCCTACCTACCTGTACAGATTTCGGTTGACTTAATCCCGTTTTGTTTTAGATTTGTTGAGATTTGGTGCGAGGTGAGACACAGATGTTGAGGTTGTTGCGTCGGATTCTTCAGAAGATATACGTGAAAGGACAAACCTAGTTCTTGCCGCATCCTCTTGCTGCATTTTTTTTCAAGTCGGAAATCGAACTGAAGAAGGGAGAGAAGATGGCTTCACATAGATGTCCGAAAGTCAAGACAAGACTACCAGGTCCCAAAAGCAGAAAGCTAATTTCCAGGGATGAACGCTTCGTTTCGCAGTCGTATACCAGAGCTTATCCGGCCGTCCTTTCACATGCTCACGGAGCTTACCTGTGGGACGTTGATGGAAACTGCTACATCGACTTTCACACCGGAATCGGGGTATGTTCAACCGGAAACACTCATCCCAAAGTGGTGGAGGCGATCAAGCAACAGGCCGAGAAGGCCATACACATCCCCTCGGCTGATTTCTACCACGAGCCGGTCGGAAAGCTGGCCCAGAAGCTATCTGAGATCGTTCCGGGAAAGGGTCCCAAGAGGACCTTCTTCTCCAACTCCGGAGCTGAGGCGGTGGAGACCGGTTTCAAATTGGCTCGCTACAACCAGAAGAAGCCTCGCATGATCGCGTTCATCAATGGATTTCACGGACGAACCATGGGTGCTCTGTCCCTGACCTGCAGCAAGGTCACCCAGAGGAAATATTTCGCACCGTTGGTTCCGGAGGTAACCCACGTGCCTTATGGTTACTGTTATCGGTGCCCGTTCAATTTGACCTATCCGAAATGCGAGGTCGCCTGCGTCGATTTCATCGACGAAGAGATTCTCCGGAAGGTTGCGCCGGCAGAGGAAGTGGCGGCCATCGTGGTAGAGCCCATTCAGGGAGAGGGCGGATACATCGTGCCCCCGCCGAAGTGGCTTCCCAGGCTCAAAGCTCTGGCAGAGAAGTACGGAATCCTGCTGATCATGGATGAGATCCAATCCGGGATGGGTAAGACCGGAAAGATGTTTGCCATGGAGCACTGGAACGTTACCGCCGACATCGTGGTGGTGGCAAAAGCTCTGGCCTCCGGCGTGCCTCTGGGCGCATGCGTAGCCGACAGAAGACTGATGACCTGGGAGCCCGGCTCGCACTCCACCACCTTTGGAGGCAATCCCATCGCCTGTGCGGCCGGTCTGGCGACGATAGAACTTCTGCAAAACGGCCTGATGCGGAATGCCGCCCGAATGGGCAACTACATCATGCAGCGCCTGGACAAAATGATGAGAAGATATGAAATTATGGGTGATGTCAGGGGCAAGGGCCTGATGATAGGGATCGAGTTTGTCAAGAACAGAAGAAAAAAGGAAGAAGCGCCGGAGCTGACCGACTACATAGCTTATGAATGCTTCCGCAACGGCCTGATGCTTTTGACCTGTGGAAAGAACGTGATCCGCTTTATCCCGCCGTTGATCATAAGCCAGGACACGGCCGACCAGGCGCTGGAGATCTTCGAGAAAGTGGTGAAAAAGGCACAGGCCAGAAAGAACAAGTGATTCGGTCAGCGGATGGAACGGATTGAGCAGATACTGGCAGTTGCGGTAGACGGTGGACGGTTGACGGCGGACGAAGAAGCAGTCAACGGATTAAGCGGATTGAACGGATGTCCGCGGTTGCTGTCGACGGCGGACGAACAAGCGGTCAACGGATTAAGCAGATTGAACGGATGTTCGTGGTTGGTGTGGACGGTGGACGAAGAAAAGGTCAACGGATTAGACGGATGGGACGGATGTTCGCAATTGCGGTAGACGGTGGACGGCCGACCGCGGACGTAAGAGAAGGAGTAGCCGTTGAGATTATATGAGTATGAGGCCAAGAAGCTATTTTCCCAGGCCGGGATTCCCATAAGCACCGGTGAGGTGGCGCAGACCAAGGAACAGGCCAGGGGTATTGCTGAAAAGCTGTCAAAGCCGGTGATTCTGAAGGCGCAGATTCTCTCCGGCGGCAGGGGAAAGGCGGGCGGGGTGAAATTCGCTCAGTCGCCCCAGGAGGCACAGAGCAAGGCCGAAGAGCTTCTCGCCGCAAGAATAAAAGGGTTTCCGGTGAAGAAGATTCTGGTGGATGAGAAGCTGGATATCCAGCAGGAATTCTATTTGGGCATAACCCTGGATCGGGTCAACTACAAGATAGTCATGCTGGCTTGCTCAGAGGGAGGAGTTGAGATCGAAGAGATCGCCAGCAGGAACCCCGAAAAGATCAAGCGGGTCAGCGTGGATGTGGATCAGAATTTCTATCCCTTCATGGGAAACTCGCTCGCCGGATGGATGGGAGCGAAAGGCGACGGTCTAAAGAGCGTCAGCAAGATCGCGGTCTCCCTGTTCAAGCTCTTCCGGCAATACGATGCCAAGCTGGTGGAGATCAATCCGCTGATTCTGACCAAGGGGGGCCAATACGTTGCAGCCGACGCCCGCATGAGCGTGGATGACGATGCCCTGTTCCGTCATCCGGAGCTGGCCGAGATGGGAATCGAAAAGAGACATGAGGAAGGGGAGATGACCGACCGGGAAAAGCAGGCCAGGGAATGGGGAATTCCCTACCTGGACCTGGATGGCGATGTGGGTATGTTTCCCGGGGGTGCAGGTTTCGGAATAATGGGTAACGATTTCATCCATTACTATGGAGGGAGACCGGCTAATTTCATGGATTCGGGCGGCGGCCCCACTCCGGAGAGGCTGGCCAAGATGCTCGTACTGCTGGATAACAACCCGAACGTGAAAGCCATCTTCGGGGCGAGGTTCGGAGGGATATCCCGTTGCGATGATTTCGCCAAAGGCGTGGTGATGTTCCTAAAGGAGCACGGTCTTTCCAAACCGATGGTCCTCCGCATGACCGGCAACATGTGGCAGGATGGCGTGAGGATTTTCAAAGAGGAGAAGGACAAGAATCCTGAGATTTTCAGGAACATCGAAATACACGGTATCGAAACGCCAATAGAAGAAATTTCACAAAGGGCCGTGGGGTTAGCCAAGGCAACCTGATGCAGGGGGCGGAGCTTGCCCCTGCTTGCTGGTGCGTAGTTGCCTGATTCATCAGGCGATGACGCGAGCTCGATTCCCAGACGGTCCCGCACGGGAATCGAGCGACTACAGCGTAAGGATCGGTTTCATCCGACCGGAGAGAGCGTTCGCGTTTCACTCAGAGTTAGGCGAGAAGGCAGGCAAGTGAAGAATAGAAAGAAGCTAAGAGTCGTTGTGGCACTCAGCAGACGGGAGAAGGATTTCGAAGCTTTCCGACGGGAGGTTTTCTCTTCGAGGAGGCTGGCGGAGCGCGCAGATCTAATACCCTCTCACGACAAAGCGCATCTTAAGAGAATCATACCTGATGCCGAGGTGTTAGTCTGTTTCTCGACCGACAAACATACCTTTCTCGCTGCGAAAAAGCTGAAGTGGATACACTGCGGCTCTGCCGGCGTAGACCAGATATTATTCCCTGAGCTGTTGAAAAGCAAGGTGCTGCTTACCACCTCCCGGGGCATGCATGGAGATGCGGTTTCGGAGCACGTGATGGCGATGATTCTGGCGTTTTCCAAGGGTCTGGTGCAGAGCTGGCAGTGTAAGCAATTCAATGAGTGGTGCCCTGTTGACGTGATGCAACAAAGATTCGAATTACGGGACAGGGTTCTGGGAATCGTCGGGTTCGGCACCATCGGTGAATCGCTGGCTCGGAAAGCCAAGGCCTTTGGCATGAGGGTGATAGTCGCCAGGAATCGCGTGAAAAGATCAGAAAAGTCAAGATTCGTTGACAGGCTTGTTTCGAAGAATCGACTGCCGGAGCTTTTGTGCGCCGCGGACGTGGTGGTCCTCGCCGTTCCCTATACCAGAGAAACGCACCACATGGTCGGCCGGAAAGAGCTGGGTTGCATGAAAGAGAGGGCCATCCTGATCAACGTGGCCAGGGGCGGTGTTGCGGACGAGAAAGCTCTGGTGGAGGCGCTATCGAAAAAGAAGATCGCCGGGGCCGGGCTCGACGTGTTTGAGGAAGAGCCGTTGAGTCCGAAGAGCAGACTGTGGGATCTTGACAACGTCATCCTCACTCCTCACATCTCCGGCGCTCAGCGGGATTATTATGCCAAAGTAGGAGAGATTTTCCAAATCAATCTGAATCGTTACTTGAACAAGAAACCGTTGAGGAATCTGTTCGATAGGAAACTCGGATATTAGGAATGAACATGCGGTTGCCTGATCTGTCGGGCTTGGCCGAGGAAAAGTCAACGGATTGAGCGCGCAGACGGGCGTCCGTATGGACGGATGAAACGGATACTGGCAGTAGCGGTGGACTGTGGACGGCCGACGAAGAGGCGGTCAACGGATTAAGCGGATGATGGGGATCGCCGATTGGGCAAAGGGCGGGGGCTTTAGCTCGATAAATCGAGCAGCTACAGAGTGAGACATAAATCAGGATGGGATTATGGCTATCTTGGTGGACATAAACAGCAGGGTGATCGTCCAGGGGATCACGGGAAGCGCCGGGAAATTCCATACCGAGAGGATGCTGGCCTACGGCACCAATATCGTGGCCGGTACTTCACCCGGGAAGGGCGGAGAGAAGGTTTTTGAGGTCCCTGTGTACGATACGGTGGAAGAGTGCGTGAAGAATCAGGGAGCGGATACCTCCGTGATCTTCCTGCCGGCGCGGTTCGTAAAGGAAGCAGCCATTGAGGCTGTGTATGCCGGGATCAAGTTCGTGGTGGTCATCCCCGAGCACATTCCCATCCTCGATATGATGTTGGTTCGCAAGGAAGCACAAAAGCACGGAAGCATAGTACTGGGGGGAAACACTGCCGGGATCATCACGCCGGGAGAGGCTAATCTGGGCATCATGCCGGACATAGCATTCAAGCCGGGCAGAGTGGGTACTGTTTCCAGGTCCGGATCCTTGACTTATTACGTCGCGGATACGCTCTCCCGAACCGGCTACGGCGAAACCACCTGCGTGGGACTGGGCGGCGATCCGGTGCTGGGCAGCACGTTCAACGAAATACTGGAACTGTTTGATCGGGACGATAAGACCAAGGCGGTCGTTCTGGTCGGAGAGATCGGCGGCGTATACGAGGAGATGGCAAGGCCTGCGGTCGAGAAGATGACCAAGCCGGTCATCGGCATGGTGGGCGGTGTCTTTGCCCCACCCGGAAAGAGGATGGGACACGCGGGAGCCATAGTAGAGGGTGACATGGGGACGGCGCAGAGCAAACTTAAGGCCTTGGAAGAGGCGAGGGCTCATATCGCCAAAACCTTTCTGGATATTCCCAAGCTTTTGGAGAAGTTGAAGGTGTAGTCGCCTCAGTTTTCTTTCGTTTGTACGAGCCTCGGTCAACGGTCATATCTCCCTCGTCAGACGGGTGAATGTTGGCCTTCCAGTAGGGAAGATTCGCTCAGAGAATTCTCTTGTTTTGCCCACCACAAATTCTATCTTTATGAGAGGATATAGCCGAGTCCTTTGAGACGAGATCAATCCTTATGGTCAAGAAAGAGGCCCTTTACTGGGAAAGAAGAGAAGACGGAAAGATACGGTGCCTTCTCTGTCCTGTAGGCTGCGTCATCGCCGACGGGAAGACCGGCGTTTGCATGGGGAGGCAAAACGAAAGCGGAAGCCTATATGCCGTCAACTATGGCAGATTGGTCTCGCTGGCCAAAGATCCGATTGAGAAAAAGCCGCTGTACCACTTTCATCCAGGCAAACAGATTCTCTCCACCGGTCCCAACGGCTGCAACATGAGCTGCCAGATGTGCCAGAACTGGAGCATCACGCAGGTGGAGTCCCGGACCCAGTTCGTTTCACCCCAGGATCTGGTAGAGGTGGCGTTCAGGGAAAGCTCCGTGGGCATCGCCTATACTTACTCTGAGCCACTGATTTGGTATGAGTATGTTCTGGACACGGCGAGGATAGCCAGAGAAAAGAACCTGGCCAACGTGCTGGTTACCAACGGCTACATACACGAAGAGCCGCTGTTGAAGCTCTTGCCTTTCATTGACGCGATGAACATCGACCTCAAATCCATGGACGAAGGTTTTTACAGAAAGGTCTGCAAAGGGAAACTTGCGCCGGTACTGAGAACCATCGAGCTTTCGCATCAGCACAAGGTCCACATGGAGATAACGAACCTGATCATTCCAACGCTGAACGACTCGGATAAGCAGATCCAGAAGCTGGTTGACTTCGTCGCGCGTCTAAGTGACCGGATCCCGGTGCATTTCACCCGCTACTACCCAACTTACAAGATGGATATACGGTCCACGCCTCCGGAGACTCTGCAAAAGGCCTTTCTCCTGGCAAAGAGGCAGTTGAAGTACGTCTTCGTCGGCAACGTGCATATCCCCAACACCTCGAATACGCATTGCCCCGTGTGTAACAATCTGTTGATCAGGCGAGAGGGTTACTACACGTCTGCTGTCGGGATTGAAGAAAAGAAGTGTAACGAGTGCAAGACTCCGGTGGATGTGGTTATGGATTAGCTGACTTCTTTACGCTGCGACATGGGTCAAAGGTGCCCTCGCACACAAGTTTCCACCAGGCTTAAGCGGGGTCGCGACACGGTTGAGGGAGAGTGGCTAGAGCCAACCGTCATCTCGACTTCACAGGCCAAGCACACGGAAACACGATGAGCTTTCGATTTACCATTTCGGGAAGGACCGAATTGAAAGTAGGGCGGTTGGGGTTCGCTGCTGGTTACGGTGCTCCAGCGCGCGTAGTTGAAGGGGCGTTTGAGCGCGGGATATGCCTCCTGCTGTTTCGACTCCAAGTCGTCGCTTGGCACCTCATCCTACTACGGTATCTCGGGCTTTTTGTCTCTTTACGTAATCGGGGTGGTGTTTTTCCAGACACTCCGGACAGACGCTGTGACTGAAGCCGGCCTCTGAATGCTCTGCGACGTAATCCTCAACCTGCTGCCAGTAATTGTCGTCCTTTCTGATCTTCTTACAGTACATGCAGATGGGCAGAAGGCCCCTTAGCTGCTTAACCTGGGCCAGAGCTTCGGATAGCTGCTCATTCTTCTGGCGAAGAGATTTCTCCAGCTGGACGACCCTTTTTCCGGCCCTGACTCGAGCCAAAAGCTCCGTCTTGTCGTACGGTTTGGTTATGTAGTCGTCCGCTCCGGCGTCCAGTCCCTCGGCAATTCTCTCCTTTTCGGTCAGTGCGGTCAACAGGATGATGTAAACGTAGTTGGGAAGACTAAGGTCCCGGACACGTTGGCTCAACTCTGAACCGTCCAGATCGGGCATCATCCAATCTGTGACCAGCATATCCGGAGCCTCTTTCTGAATTGCTGCCAGAGCTTTCAATCCGTCTTCGACTGCGGTCACCCTATTTCCATCTTTGGTGAGGATTTTCTCCAGCACCTTCCTGGAAATTCGGTCGTCCTCTGCTATGAGTATCTTCATTCTGCTTCCGCGGGATTTTGTTCCACCATCTCAGGATTTCAGGACGGTTTCCTTCTCCATCCATTGGCTGACGCGTTCCTCCATACGCTTGAGCTCGGCTCTCAGCATCTCGACGGTGCTGATTGCCCCCGAGAGGTCGCCCGTTCTTCCAGCCAGCTCCAGATTGAGCGAAAGCTCTGCCATACGGCTGGCACCCAGATTGCCCGCCGCGCCTTTGAGACTGTGTGCCTTGCGTTCCACCAGCGTAGCGTCGCCTTTCGTCAGAGCTTGATCAAGAGTCTCCAATTGATTCGGTGCATAGTCCAGGAACTCACGGAGCATCTCCCCAAGGAAGTGCCTGTCGCCGTCGAACCTGTCGTTAAGGGTTTTTTCGAGATCGATGGTGGTATCGTCGGCCGCGTCATCTTTCTTAACCTGTAACTGTTCCTGTGCCATTTCATCCTGTTCTTCCGAAGCGGCCCATTTCTTTACCGCGCCCAGCAGCTCCTGGGGCTCTATGGGTTTGGAGATATAGTCATTCATGCCCGCCCCCAGGCACCTATCGCGGTCGCCTTTCATGGCATGCGCTGTCATGGCCACGATGGGGGTGTTCCTGCGGTCATCCTTTCTCTCTCGGATGACCCGGGTGGCTTCAAAGCCGTCCATCTGAGGCATCTGGA
>CAYFQZ010000097.1:0-1645 GCA_964345305.1 uncultured Ignavibacteria bacterium
CCCACCAGAATGCCCTTGTAGTCCCATACGTGGGTCGAATCGAAATGGTGTGGGCCGACACCATAGAAAAGCGGCGTGAGTAAAACCAAGATATTCAACCTGGTTTTGCCTTTCACCAGGGGCAGGTTCCATAGTGCTCCCAGATCGGCACAGGAGTTACCGTGGTATTCTGGAGGTCGGCGCACGAACATGATATAGTTTTTAATGCATCCTCCAACACCTGACCAGTGATGTGTCCTGAACGGACGGACATTGACAAGAGCAGTGGAGTCGCGGAACACCCTGCTGTAAAGTACCCCGCGATCGTCAATGTCGATGTTCTTTTCAGGAACGCCTGCGTCCATAACACGCTTTTTGATAGCTTGCTCCAGCTCTTTCGGGGTGGGAAGGTAATACCAAACGTTGCTCTTAATCCCTACCACATCCTTGGGCTTCACCAAAAGCTTCCATGCCTCAACCGGCTCCTTTTTGTCCAAGAGAGTCGTGACCGCCCGGTCCAGCATCTTCTGAATCACTTTCGCGTTAACGCGTCCTTTGGCATCAATCACCTCGGGATCTCGAACCAGAACTACTTTTGTCTTCGGGGAGACTTCAACCGTCTTTTCCTCCTCCGGAAACATACCCATGGCAACTGCCAGGGAAGCGTAAGTAGCAGTCCGAATGAAGTCCCGACGAGTGATATTCTTCTCTGGGTCTCTCATCAGCTTTTCACCTCACTTGAGGCCGATTCCAAAAGTCTATTGCTGACAGTCTTCAAAAAAGCTTGGACATAAGCCTCAGTGGGAGCGTCAAAAACCACCACCACGAACGCCCCCTCCGATTTGGCTCCCACCCATTTCTCGTTCTCAATCTGGGCAATACCGGATTCCCTTTCCTCCGGAATGTAGGCACTTAAGAAACTGTCAAGAGCTTCCTGCGCCTGCTTCTGGCTTTGGTAGCGAACGCAAAGAAGATAACTTTCTTCTGGCTGGTATCTGGCAAGCACCGCTTCGGTCTGCGGGCCAAGTTTCAGGATGTTTTCACTCGCTACGAAGTAATGGTGGTTCAAGGAGGTATGTAGATGAAAATAACGAACGCCTCTGTCCACCAGACCCTCATCCGGGAGAAGGCCGAGCAATTTCGGCTCTGCCCCCGTGACTTTGATCTTCTCGGCAATCTTTCCCCCAAGATCGAAGACGGCCTTTTTTGTGGCGGGAGTCTCGCGTTCTGAAAAGATACACACGAAAAGGCTGCCTTTCCAGAAGCACAACACGCCTCCTATGTATTCTGAGCCCTGGCCAATACCTAACTCTTCTCCTTCGCGCGCGTGGCTGAACACTCCGAAGGCTTCTTCTGGCGAGCCCATGTCGAACAGCTCAACAAAGATGGTTGGATCGGGAGCTTTGAGAAAACGGAACACCATCAATTTTCGGAAAGCGTATGATAGATATATCTCGCCTGCTCCATCGATGTAATCGAAAATAGTCTCCCTGTCATAAATTTCGACTTCGCCTTGCGCTTTCCAGCCGTAGATCTCGCTGGGCACGAACTGGCGCATGCTCTTCTCACTTTCCTTTGTGGTGGAACACGTCGAGATAGCGGTAATACAGATCGTAATCACAGAAATCCGTATTAACACATATCTCCATAGAATTTGGCGTTTCAT
>CAYFQZ010000098.1:0-2277 GCA_964345305.1 uncultured Ignavibacteria bacterium
AAGGAAAAAGAGATCGAAACGTGGGAGCGGGAGGGCAAGCTGCTCAAGTCATCTCCTGCTGTACCACGGTCTAACGATGATTGTGGATAATGTTTGATAACCGGAGGTAATGCTAAACAGTTAAGGATATACTAAACGTGATCGCTGTAACTTGTTCGCATAACACTCATTTTCTGATGTACTAAATTGGCCCAATTTCCCGGTTTTCCTGAATCGGGGGTAATTAGGGATAGGATTCAGGTAACATTGCGATGGCGCATAGTGCATTTTCCCGCGATGGAATGCCAGGATTCAGGAGGGTAGAGTAGAAAAGCCAATGCTGTACCAAAGTCTAGAAATTGCTCCACTTTTTGGGCTTTTTCTTCGCCTTTTACTAGCCCAGAAGGTGCAGGGATTGGACTGCGCGCTTGAGTCTGGAGTCGGCTACATGGACGTAGATTTCGGTCGTTGTGATGCGCTTATGACCCAGGGCTTGTTGGGCAAGCCGGAGGTCGCCGGTCTTCTCATAGAGGCGGGTGGCGAATATGTGGCGGAGCGTGTGGACGGAGCACCGGTGGGTGATGCCAGCCTTTTCGAGCCAGTGGGCGAGGCGAAGCTCTACCTGACGTGCTCCGATGCGCCGACACCGGTTGGAAAGGAAGAGCGGATCATTCGCCTCGAAGTCGCGGCTGACGAGATGGGCCTTCAGCAGTCTCCTTATGCGAGTGTTCAGGAAAACGAACTGCTCTGCGCCGTTCTTCCCCTTGACTCGGAGCGTCCCCTGAGCGAGGTCAACGTCCTCGATATTCAAAGCTACGAGCGAGCTCAGCCGGACGCCGGTGGACAGGAGGAGAGCGAACATCAGATGATCCCGTCTTGCGATCGGGGTCTTGGGTGCTTTGAGCGTGCCGAGCAGTTTCCGAACCTCTCGATCAGCGAGGATGGCAGGAGGCTTTCTTGTTCTCCGGGCGTGCCGAATCAGGCGTGCCGGATTGTTTTCGAGATAGCAAGCCTCGGTGAGGAACTGGAAAAGGGACCGGAGTGCCGACTTCATTCGGTTCGTGGTGATCGTTGCTCTCGGCTTGCCCTCTTCTGTGTGCGTGAAGGATCTCGAGGTGAGGTAACGGGTGAGAAGTTGAGGAGTGATTTGGCTGATATCGATGCTTCGGCCACGCCACCGGTTGAAGGCTTGGAGATCGCGAAGATAGACGGCCCGGGTGTGCGGGCTCTTTCCATCAGCCCGAAGCTGCGCATCAAACCGGCGTATGGCAGTCGCGAGCCTCATCTCGATCACGATCCGATGAACGCTTCACCGTTGGGGGAAGTCAACTCTATTCTCCGAAGATCCGGGACTCCCTCCGCCTTGGGATCTTCCAGGGGAAATCCTGCCGAATGTTGGTCCCTACGGCCGCCACACTTGGCGACTGTGGCTAGATTCTGGGAGGATGTGGGATGAGCCTGGGCTTCGGGCAGAATCAAGCGGATTTGGGCAACGTCGGGCAAACCCTGGCCACACTCCGCGCCATCCGGAAAGAGATGGTTTGCCGAGAAGTGCTCGAAAACGGCCGCATCGATGTCCTGGCCTCGCATGTGCTGGGCTACGAGGTGAAGTCGTTTCATCTGGAAATGTTGCGGTTCCAATCGGCGACCAATGACACCTGCCTCCAGCTTGCACCCAGGGGTTTTGGGAAATCAATTATTCTTACTATCGTGAGATCGGTCTTTGAAATCATTCGAAACCCCAACATCCGGATTCTCATTTCTTCCAACACGCAGCTTCAGTCGGAGGTTTTTCTGCGAGAGATTAAGTTTCACCTAGAGCACAACCTGAGGATGCTTGAATACTTCGGATCATTCGCGTCAACGGACAAGTGGGACACGCGGGAGATCATTGTTGATCCCAGGACTTCACCGGCAAAAGAGAGCACCATTACTTGTGTGGGCGTTGGTGGACCTGTGGCCTCACGGCACTATGATCTCATCATTGCGGATGACCTGGTGGATGAGGAGAACTCGCGCACCGAAATCCAACGAGAGAAAGTGCAGACTTGGTGGTACAAGACGCTCTCTCCTTGCTGCGAGCCGGATGGAAGGATCTTTGTGCTCGGGACTCGTTATCATCACCTGGATCTTTATGGGCACCTGATCCGGAACGAGTATGCGGACAAGCACCAAGTCATCCCGGCGATCTACCCGGACGGTTCGACACCCTGGCCAGAGAAATTCTCTCTCGAATGGCTGGAAGAGCGTCGGAAACAAGCGGGTTCCATCATCTTCAATGCCCAGTACCAGAACGAC